>DBFP01000041.1 GCA_002294405.1 Anaerolineales bacterium UBA877
GGAATCTTGATAAAAGGTATTGTGGACCCATCGCTCACCACGGTGACAGCATTTTGACCCGGATTGCTGATGATGTAAAGACTCATCACCTGCACCTTTTCTGCCGTCGAAAAGTCGAACTGCAGGTGAGCTTGGGTGATGGCAAGAACATTTTGATCACTGGTCGTTTCGTAGACCGTCACCGGCATGTCATAGGTTAAGGTTGCGCTGTCGAATTGCTTGGGAACAGAATCATAAGTGACACCGCTGTAATCCACCGTGACCAGGAAAACGGTGTTCGCATCTCCCGGGACATCGGCAAACTCGAAATTTCCGTCTGCAAGAATGGGTATGGTGAGTCTTTGCGATACCTGCCCGGCAATGGTGTTGTACAGCAGCAATGTTGCGATCGTGCCATCCGGAATTGAAGCCCCGGAGGCGACTGTCACTGTACCACTTATTACCACGCCAGCAGGTTTGGGGGTTGGGCTGACCCCGGCAGAGGGGGTGATATCAGTTGTTCCAGGAGAAACATCTACAGGTGCGGCAAGAGTATTTTCGCCAGTCGACGTGGCTGCAGGGGAGGTGGGTACATTAGTGGCAGTCGATGGAGGCACCGAAGTTTGGGTGGCAGGTTTGATTGTTTGAATCGAAGTTGGAGAAGTGTATCCGGGTGGGGGGGTAATGTCCTCCGCCAGTGAACATGCTGCCAGGAAAAGTGAGACAAGTACGATGAGAACTGTGAAGCGGAATTTCATTGAGCATCCTTTATTTTGTGATAGTCATCAAAATCAGAGAATAAGAAATATCAAGGAATTTAATAGACTTGAATATTATTTTAATGTGTTCCCGCAAGAAGGACAAAAGGCGTCAGACTGCAGCACGGGCTTGCCGCAATTGGGACAAAAACCGGCGGTCTTATCCATACGAGATTTGCGACGGTGGGAAAGCAAGTCCTCAAGATCATCATCAGTAATTAAACGTGGATTAAGGGATTCACTCCCCCCATCCAGGTTCGTTTCACCAGCCGGTTTACCACCACGGGAGNNTCCGGGATTTTACCGAGGGTTTGGTCAAAATCCAATTCCTGCAATGCGTTCAGTATTTGCTCCCGTTCAGCTAGGAGTGTTGAGGTTTCCTGACTGCTCTCCACAGCCCGGCGGCTGCTTCGTTCGAAAAACGGCCGGCTAACGTAGAAGACGATCAGGGCGAATACCAAAAAGATGAGGAAAATAGCAACTGGATCCATACAAATTATCTCCCCGCCAGCAATGGATCGATGAGAGCCTGAATCTCCGCCACGGATTGAAAAGGACCAATCTGGATGGAGCGCAGAATTCCCTGCTGGTCAATAATATAAGTCTCGGGGACGCCCAGGTTGCGGTTGAAAATTTGCGAAATTCGAGTTCCCATATCAGGTCCATTGGGGTAGGTGAGGTTAAAGTCGGTCATATATGAACGGGCTTCAGGTTCTGTGTCCACGTAGTCCACACCCAAGAACACCACCTGCCCAGTTTCTGCATATGAACGCCAGGCAGTTTCCAGTGCCGCAGCTTCGGTCCGACAGGGCTGGCACCATGAAGCCCAGAAATTTACCAAAACCACCCTGCCTTTCAGTTCGGATAATTTGACGGCTGAAGCTCCATTGTATTCATAACCGCTGAAAAGCGGCAGTGAGAAATCAGGGACCACTGAGCCTTTCCCGAGGATGGGATTTTTCGCCTTCATGAGCCCGGTCGCAAGAAGCCCGAGCAACCCGAGCAAGCCGACCCAGATAAGGACCTGCGCCCAGACCGGAACCCCCCGTTTTGGTGCAGGTGCAGATGTGGAATCTTGCAGCATTCTTCTAACCTCCTAGTTGCGTTTCCTGAGTTCTTCTTCGAGACGGGACGTATACTCATCGTCCTGATTTGGAATGGGCTTCCGGGTGACCTCATCCCCGGACCCTTGAGTTGATGTGTCACCGCCCGTGGCAACGGGTTCACTCCCGATCCGTTTCCATGTCCGGAATGCCAGGAAGAGCAAAGTTGCACCGGCGATAAAGGCAACCGGCGGGACGACATACACCAGCCAGTTAATTCCCGTGCGCGGCGGTTCTGACAGAACCCGGGCACCATAATAATCCACAAAATACTGCTTTATCTCAGCCTCGGTCTTCCCTTCAGAAAGCATCTGGCGGATGAGCTCGCGCCACTGATGGCAGGCAGTGGTTGGACAAACATCCAGGGGAGTGTTTTCACAAACCGGACAATACAACTGATGGGCAATGGCGTTCACTTCGTCGTCGGAGGGTGTTGCTTTCTGGGCTGACACGGTGAAAACAGGAACCAAGATTGCCAGTAAAAGCATGCAGAAAGAAAGAAGAAGGATGGGTTTCGTTTTCATTTATTCCCCTCCTGCCTGTCTTCATCTCGGTTCGGCCAGGCAGCCACCAGGAATCCGAAAACGAACATCAGGCTGCCGATCCAAAGCCAATTGACCAAAGGATTATGATAAACCTTAAAGGGTGCCTGTGCAGAAGACACGTTCTCCCAATTAACCAATACAACATACAGATCATCTGCCAGCGTTGAGCGAACCCCCGCAATCGTCATGGGCTGTCCGCCGGCGTAATAATCATAACGGGGGTAGAGTTCCCCCAGTGATTTTCCATTCTTGAAAACGGTGAGAACAGCACGGGTGACGATGCGTCCATCCGCATAAGGGAATTGTGCCAATGAGTCAAACCGGAGGGTATAGCCGGAAATCTGGATATCCTCACCGACCGCCATGGTTTTTTGAGTCGTGGTCTGAAACAACTCAATCCCCAGGATGCCTATGGCCATCACAACCATGCTGAGATGGATCAGGTAACCGCCATAACGTCGGCGATTATGCCCACCCAACTTCCACAGGGCGACCAGGAAATTCTCATCGGTTTTTTTCTGCCGGGAACGGGTTCCGCGCCAGAATTCAAATAGGGTCACGAAAACCACGAACGCCACCAACAAGAACCCAACCAGCGCGATCCAATTTCGCATTCCCAGGATCAATAACACTGCCAGAACCAAACCTGTGGGAATCGCAGGTTTCCATAAGGCACGCCCCAGGGTCTTATATGTTGATTTTCCCCAGGCTGAAAGTGGAGCGATGCCCATCAAGGCCAGCAGGGCGCCAAACAACGGCCCGTTGGCACGCAGGTAGAACGGGGGTCCGACAGTCACTTTCTGACCCGTGACCAGCTCGGAGATCAATGGGAAAATCACACCCCAAAAGCAGACGATTAGAACTCCCATAAAAAGCAGGTTGTTAAGCAGGAAAAGTGCCTCGCGAGAAAAAAGCGAGTGCATCTCCACCTCGGCATGCAGATCCTTCCAGCGGTATATCAAAAGGGCTACAGAGGTGGCAAAGGTGATCCCAATGAAAACAAAGAACATCGGTCCGATGGCGCTTTGAGCGAACGCATGCACGGATGAAAGCACCCCAGAGCGGGTGAGGAAGGTTCCAAAAATAACCAGGGCGTATGTCAAAATGATGAGCAGCATATTCCATTGTTTGAACATGCCCCGCTTTTCCTGGATCATTACACTATGCAGGAAGGCGGTTCCTGTCAACCAGGGCATCAGGGCAGCGATCTCGACCGGGTCCCAAGCCCAGTACCCCCCCCAACCAAGTACATCATATGCCCAGCGCATTCCCAACACCAATCCGAGAGAAAGGAACACCCAGGCGACCAGGGTCCAGCGCCGGGTGAGTCGAATCCAACGGTCATCTGAGCGACCGGTGACCAGGGCTGCGATGGCGAAGGCATACGGGATGACAAAAGCCACGAACCCAAGATACAGCATTGGAGGGTGGATGATCATGCCGGGATGACGCAGTAGCGGATTAAGCCCCTGGCCATCTGCGGGTGTAAAGGGAAACGCTCCAACGGGAGCGAACATGCGCCCAATAAATTCTCCCCCGGCAGTCTGCCACCAGCGTGTAAAAGGATTCTCATAAAGGATGGTCAGGGATAAGAAAAATGCAAGTGTGAGTGAAGTTACCACGATCACCCAGGGTAACAGTTCATGGTCGCGGTCCCATTTGCGTAAGGTAACCGCAAAGGCAAAGGCTGCCATCAACCACGACCACAAGACGAGTGATCCGGCCTGGCCCCCCCATAATGCCGTCAGCTTAAGATAGAACGGCATGTCGTTGCTGGTGACTGAATAAACATATTGGAGTTCATAGTGACCCGTGACCAGCAGGTAGGCAAGAGTCAAAACTCCGGTTGTGATAAGGGGAAATATCAAAAACAAACCACGCCGGGCAGCCTCCACCCAGCGGTCAGATTTATTAAAATACCCTGCAACCGCCGCACCCAAGCTGAAAAGTGCCAGCAGGAATGTCAGCACGAATACGCCATAGCCAAATTGTGCCAGCATGAAAACTCCTATATAGTTGTTTGCGAGCAGACTGGGAAGGAGACTGCTTCTATCAAGAAACCGTAAATTCCCTGGGGTAAAGGATTCTAAAAATTCCTAATCCGGTCATTTATTTTGTTGTTTTTACCAGTCAATCACACGCTGCGGTCAGTTCCCTGGAACAACCTGGCTGGGAACAGCTTCCTGGTATTTGGTGGGGCATTTGAGCAACAGCTCATCTGCATGGAAGGCGCCATCCTCACCCAAATGCCCGGTGACAATCGCCTGGGCCTCATTTCGCAATAGATCGGGTTTTGGACCGTTGTAGATTACTTTTAACCGAGCCCGCGCAGGATCCGAGACCGCGGCATGCAGTACGGCAGCCAATCCACCACCCGCCTCAATTGCTGAGTTATCCCCGGGAACGTGGGCGATGTCAAAAGATAAATCCATCGTCTGGGGATCGAAATTGATGGAGTCACCGATCACCGCGCCGGAGAGACGCAGACTGCGTCCCACCAGGGAGGAGTTCTTGGATTTTAATTCATTTACGGTCATGAAGTATTCGGCATTGGCCTGGGTTGCTGAAACGATAAGATAAATCACCGCCGCCAAAATGAGCAGGCCGCCAAGAATAAATTTTCCGCGACCTTGTCCTAGCTTATTGGGGATCTGCATTTCATACCTCCAAAATATTCTCGCACGTTCCAAACTAATTTTACATATATAGATTAGCGCAAGGTGAGAATGTGAAAGATGGTACCAGTTTAGTGCAGCTGAACCAACCCGGTTCGAATGGCAAATTTCACCAATTCCGTACGGGAATGCATATTAAGTTTATGCATGATGCGTTCACGATGCCGGGCGATCGTCTTGGGGCTGAGCTCGAGTTGTTTTCCTATTTGTTGATTATTGGAACCGTGCGCCACCAGTTCCAACACCTGGCGTTCACGCTGGCTGAGAACATCCAAGCCAATGGCATGGGTAATCCCATTTTCCACCTGGGCGGACGATTGGAGCGGAGAAGACTGCCTGACCAGCCGCTGGTAATCTTCAAGGAGCCAGCGCGCCAGCGCAGGTTGGAGAAAAACATTACCGGCATATATGGCGTGGATGGCTGCTATGAGATCATCCCCAGCAGCCTGCTTGGTGATATACCCCGAGGCTCCAGCCGCCAGCATTTGCATGAAATACTGCTTGTCGTCGTGGACAGTCAAAGCAAGGATCAGGCTCTGTGGGCACAAGACCCGCAGCCGGCGGGTGGCCTCCAAACCGTCAACACCTGGCATGGTAATATCCATCAGGATCACATCGGGGTGTGATTCCAATGCCCGGCTGACGGCTTCTTCACCGTCACTGGCCTCCGCCACAACCTCGAAATCCTCCTGGGTTTGCAGGAAGTTCTTTAAACCAACGCGAACAACTTCATGGTCATCCACGAGCATTAATCGAATTTTTTTCATGGTAGTCCTCTCTCCCGATAAATGGAATTCAGGGGATGATATCAAATGCAGGGACTGAAACCTCAACGATCGTCCCTACACCCGGTTCGGAAGCGATGTACAGGTCACCGCCCACCGATTCCACCCTCTCACGCATCCCTGCCAAGCCCCAGCCGCGCGGGGGGGCAAAAGATTCCACAGGGTTAAAACCAACTCCTGAGTCTTCTATTTTCATATTAATTTCCTGGAGGTTGAAAACCATTAAGATCCTGGCTTGTGATACTTGAGCGTGACGAATAACATTATGCAGGGCTTCCTGAGCAACTCTAAAGAGAACGGTTTCAATCACTGAATCAAGCCGCCGGGACTTTCCCTGAATTTCAATTGAAACATTCAATCCTGAGGTCTTGCTGTCATCCTTCAGGTAATCCAGTGCAGAAATAAGTCCCAGATCATCCAGCTGCGCCGGGCGCAGACCGTGAACCATCCGGTAGAGGCCCTTGGACATTTGCTTGCCAAGGCTTTGAAGCCTGTCGACCAGTTTAATGATTTCCGGTCGTCCGCCCAGAGTGCGGAGGGTGGCCAAATCCAGGGAAAATGCCGTTAATACCTGGGAGGTTTCATCATGGAGCTCACGAGCGATGCGGGACCGCTCCTCCTCCTGAGCCATTACCGTGTGTCGCAGCAATTCCCGCCTCATCGCTTCGCGCCTGGTTAATTCCTGTTGGATCTGTTCCAATGCATCCAGGCGTTCTTTTTGGGCAAAAACCAACTGCCGCTGTCGTTCCTTCTCGAGGATCTGGGTGGCCCTCAAGAGGCTTAGCGTGATGAGCACAGCCAGGATAGCCCGCAAGCCTTGAATGGGGAAACCGGTCATGGTTCGAAAGGAAGTCGAGTTTAGGACCCGGGCGGGGAACATATCGATGGCGGGGACGAAAAATTGCGATAAAGCATACAATCCAAATCCGATGGCTGCCCAGGTTAGTAATATCATCACCCACCTGCGTCCGCCGACCCTGGCGCTTTGTGCTTCAGCTTGCAAGGCGAAGGCTGCAAGAAATGCACCGGGAACCGCCAACAAATAACGGGTCAAAATATCGAGAATGTTTACGAATAATGTTGTACCTGTGCGGTAGGTGAAAACACAAGATGCCAGGATTCCAATCCCGTAAATGGCCAGCGTTCCCCAACCAAAATATGTGGATATGCCCGGATTTAAGTTGTGTGCATGCAAAGTCAAGATACCGAAAAGCATCAGCGAAAAAAAAGATGCTGCCAATATTACGAGTCGAAGCCAAATAAGCCAGGCTGGCAGCTGGGTTCCCTGCGAAACAGATTGCAGCAAAAAGGCCTCCAGCCATTCATGAGCTCCATGAATCAAACCAAAGGCTGCCAGCAGAGGGAGGAAGCGTGTCTCAGCCAAAGAGGGGGAGCGTTCCGATTCAAGGGCTAGCGTGAGCCCCATGCCAAAAAAGGCCAGGCCGTAGGCAAAATATATTACCAGTAAAACCAAATCTAGAGATTGACCAGACATGTTCGCAACTATATTGGGTATTTTACACCAATATCTGTTTTATTATTGTGCACATAATCACGGATAGATTGTGACGAATGTCACGTTTGTTTGTCTCATTTTTCACTTGCTTTTTAACCATATTGGGGTTATAAACCCAATAGTTGTATTAATATCCCCAATCATTATTGGGGTAATAACTTATGCGTGTGAAGAACAGATCTTTCATATTTCAATTCAACACCTTAACTGAAACAAATCCTTTTCCGGGTGGGTTGAAACCAACAGATAACAGGATCCCCCGGTTAATGACCAGTTCGATCATTTGCTTGAAAACGCTATCCAGGTAAATTTTACGCAGGATCAATAAATTTATTTAGCTCATCCAGTATTTTCTAGGAGAATGTAATGCGAAGGGAAAAAATAAATCTCCGGTTAAAACTCTTGATCCTGATCGGTGGATTCGGGTTGATAGCTTTGGCTTTTGTTGAGCTGATAAACCCTGTCTCAGCCTCCCCGGCAGCAAAAATAATTCAAAATACTGTTCAGGCACAAACAGGAGATCCTGATAATTCCGCCTGCTTGTTCTGCCATGGGAAGCCTGGAATGACGCGAACACTTCCGAGCGGGGAACCGCTCTCTTTGACCATTGACTCAAACCATTTTGGCTCCTCGGCCCATAAGAGTGTTGCCTGCGTGGAGTGTCACACAAACATATCCACGTTCCCTCACCCCGACCTCCAGGCACAGTCCCAACGCCAGTTTTCTATGGAAATGTATACCATCTGCCAGAAATGCCATGTGGATCAATACAATAAAACCCTTGATTCTGTCCATATGCGGCAGGTAGCAGCAGGGAATACGAATGCAGCCATCTGCACAGATTGCCATAACCCGCACACACAACCGGTCATAACTGATGCGAATGGAGGTCTCCTGCCGAATGCTCGCCTCAGCATTCCTGAAATATGTGCCCGCTGTCACAGTGCAATTTACGATACATATAAGAAGAGTGTCCACGGGGCGGCTTTAACCCAGGAAGGCAACACGGATGTCCCCACCTGCATCGACTGCCATGGGGTACATAATATTGGAGATCCGACCACAAATGCGTTTCGGCTCCAATCCCCCCAATTGTGTGCCAAATGCCATACCAATGCAGCCATAATGAACAAATATGGTATCCCCACGCAGGTGCTAAATACCTATGTCGCGGATTTCCACGGGACAACCACAACCTTATTTGAAAAAATCACTCCTGACCAGGTAACCAATAAACCGGTCTGCTTTGACTGCCATGGAGTGCATGATATCAAGAGGGTGGATGACCCGGTTTACGGCTTGCAAATGAAGACCAATCTGCTTAAGGCGTGCCAGCGCTGTCATCCAGACGCCAGCACCAGTTTTCCTGATGCATGGATGAGCCATTACATTCCCAGTCCCACTCATTATGCACTCGTCTATTATGTAAATATATTCTACAAGTTCTTTATCCCCACCGTAATCGGTTCAATGGGTATTTTTGTCACCAGCGATATTGTCCGCCGATTGATCGAGCGCCGTAAAGGAGTCAAGCACGGATGAGTAAAAAGGCCATCATGCAGCAACCCGACGCAACCAAAGAACCAGTTCACAAATTCGAAAGATTCCACTGGACACAACGTGTAGAACATGCCGTCCTGCTGACCTCTTTTTCCCTGCTGGGAATCACGGGCTTACCCCAGAAATTTTCAACCAGCGGATGGGCGCAAGGCTTGATCGGTTTCTTTGGCGGAATTGAGACCACGCGTTTGATCCATCATGTATGCGCCGTGGTTATGATAATCCTTGGGATCTATCACATTCTGGACATTGGTTACAAGATTTTTGTCCGTCGAACGCGATTGAGTATGCTCCCGGGCATCCAGGATGTGAAAGACGCTTTCCAGGCATTTCTATACAACCTGGGGCTTGGCAAAAAACGCCCCCAGATGGGACGCTATACCTTTGAAGAAAAGGCGGAATATTGGGCGTTGATCTGGGGAACAGCGATCATGGCTGTAACCGGTTTCATAATGTGGAATCCAATCATCACTGCCAGGTTCCTGCCGGGTGAAATCATCCCGGCATCCAAGGCGGCGCACGGCGGAGAGGCCCTGCTGGCGGTCATGGCGATTGTCGTCTGGCATATGTACGGCGTTCATTTGAAGCGGTTCAACAAGGCCATGTTCACCGGGAAACAGACTGAAACCGAGATGCTCCATGAGCATCCGCTCGAATTGGCCGATATCAAGGCGGGGATTGCTGAACGACCGGTGGACCCAAAAACCCTGCGCAAGCGTCAGGCGGTTTATTTCCCCGTTGCGGGGGTGTTGGCGGTTGCCATGCTCTTCGGCACTTACGGCTTTATCAGCGGAGAAAAGACCTCCATCACCACGGTTCTGCCGATTTCCAACCCGGTAACCGTATATGTGCCACAAACACCCACACCGATCCCAACGGTGAGCGTCCCGGTGGTACCTTCCGGCACGCTGTCCTGGGATGCCAACATCGGAATCATTTTCCAAGCCAAATGCGCCCTGTGCCATAATGCCTCCCTGCCCACAAAGGGATTGTCATTTGCCACATATGTCGAAACCATGCTTGGTGCGAGCGATGGTCCGGTAATCCGACCCGGCGATGCTGCCAACAGCAAACTTGTGATACTGCAATCCGCCGGCGGTCATCCCGGACAATTAAGCCCGGATGAATTGACCGCGGTAAAAAATTGGATCAACGCTGGCGCACTTGAGAAATAGGTAAATAACATGTAAAATGAAAAGGTCTGGTAATATATATATTACCCAGACCTTTTGTTTTGTCCGTGGAGGAGTTAATGAAAAGATTTTTTACCTGGTTGAAACATTTCTTTTTCCCACCTGCCAATGCCCCGCTTTCAATCCGGATTCTTCCTTACGCCATCCTGGGGATCCTGACCATCGGAGTTCTTGTTGGAGGGGCATACGGCTGGCAGTACACAAACTCTCCCTCCTTCTGCGGTACCACCTGCCATACCATGCCCCCCGAATACGCTGCTTACCAGGTTTCACCACATGCCCAGATCGCCTGCGTGGAATGCCACATCGGGAGGGAATTCATTGGCAACCAGATATTCCGTAAGGCTGGCGACATCAGGCATCTTATTGCCACCACATTCCATACATATGAATATCCCATCATGGCCACCAGCATGCGCCCGGCACGCGAAACTTGTGAAACGTGTCACTCGCCTCAGAAATTTTCGGATGACAGCCTGCGCCTGATCTCCCATTTCACCCCCGATAAAATAAATACCCCGTACAGCATAACCCTGGTTCTTAAAACCGGGGGAGGCACCAAACGCGCCGGCCTGGGGCGCGGCATCCACTGGCACATTGAGAACAAAGTCTATTACTATGCCACGGATGCAAATGAACAGACCATCCCGTTCGTCCGGGTTGTCAATGACGATGGCAGCGTGACCGAATATACAGATGTATCGTCCAATTTCGACCCCGCTAGCATAGATCCCAGCAAGCTGCATGAAATGGACTGCATCACCTGCCATAACCGCATCACCCATCGGACTTATACCCCGGAGGAATCCGTGGACACATCCCTCGGTCTCGGTAAAATTTCCAACCGCATTCCCGAGATTCGACTTAAAGGCGTGGAAGTTCTGCGGGGATCTTACGCCACCCAAAGCGACGCACTCGCCGGGATCGCCGCGCTTGTAGATTATTACAAAACCAATTATCCAGATTTTTACAACGCTAACCAGGAAATGGTCCGATCGGCGGTTACTGATTTGCAAACGATTTTCAAAAATTCAGTCTTCATCGATCAAAAAGTGAGCTGGGATACACACCCGAATAATATTGGTCACATTAACAGCCCGGGTTGTTTCCGCTGTCACGATGGGAAACACCTGGATACCCAACAGCAAGCCATCCGGTTGGAATGCAACCTTTGCCACTCCATTCCTGTTGAAACCAGCGCCCAAGACCTGACCAGCAGGATTGAGATTAATCGAGGTCCAGAACCCAATTTGCATTTAAACCCCAATTGGATCAGCCTGCATCACAGCGCATATGATGCTACCTGTTCCAACTGCCATACCACCGGGGACCCGGGTGGGACTTCCAATACATCCTTTTGTTCCAATAGCGCCTGTCATGGGACGATCTTTACCTATGCCGGTTTCGATGCTCCTGCGCTGCGCGCCATTCTCGAGAAGCAACTCCCCATACCTACGCCTCCAGCAGTTACGCCCGTACCCGTAAGTGGTACACCGACTTTCGTCGATAATATTGCACCGATTTTTGCAGCCCGCTGCACTATGTGTCACAGCGGTTCCGGTGCCCTGGCGGGACTCGATCTTTCCACATATAGTGGGATAATGAAAGGCAGCCAAAATGGTGCGGTGATCGTACCGGGTGATTCAGCCGGAAGTAAATTGATCCAGGTGCAAAGTGGAAAACACTTTGCCAACTTGAGCGGACCGGAACTGGAAATGGTCAAACAGTGGATCGATGCCAATGCACCAGAAAAATAAACCCGAGGCGGAATCCCCCATAGGAGAATAATCCATGGAAAATGATGAAAAGAAAGAAATATCGCGGCGCGATTTTATGAAAATCGCCATAGGCGCAGTTGGAGGATTGATCGGCCTGGGATACGGGATCCCGGCAATCGCCTACGTGATAACTCCCGCCACGGCGAAAACCCAGGCCCAGCAATGGATCCAGCTGGGGGCTGTATCCAAAATCGAACTGGGAACACCGACATTATTCAAGGTTAACGTTAAACGTCAAACCGGCTGGATAGTTAACCAGGAAGAACTCTCCATTTATGTGATCACCGAAGACGGACGTGAATTTGTCGCCCTGTCAAACGTGTGCACCCACCTTGGATGCCGAATTCGCTGGGTGGCGGACCAAAATAAATATTTCTGCCCATGCCATAATGGCGTTTTTGACAAGCAGGGTAATGTAGTCTCTGGTCCTCCGCCTCGACCGCTTGACAGGTACCAAACCAAGGTTGAGAACGATCAATTGTTCATCCTGGGAGGTTGATCATGCTGGCAAAATTTGGCAATTGGTTGGAAGAACGTGTCGGTTGGAAACCTGTATGGGAAACCATTTTCCTGCGAAAAGTTCCAAGGGTAAATTGGTTCTATACCCTCGGGAGCGCAACCCTGTTTGTCGCAGTTAACCAGGCGGTTACCGGAATCCTCCTGACGTTGTATTATGTTCCCACCCCTGATCATGCTTATGACAGCGTTCAATATATAACCACCCAGGTTGCCGGCGGCTGGCTCATTCGCGGCCTGCACCATTGGGGGGCGAGCGTCATGGTGGTGCTGGTAGTTTTACACATGCTCAGAGTAATCATATATGGGGCGTACAAATACCCACGCGAAGTCACCTGGATGACCGGTGTCGTGCTTCTGCTGGTGGTAATAGGTTTTGGATTTACCGGGTATCTCCTGCCGTGGGATCAGAAGTCTTATTGGGCTACCACCGTGGGCACACGCATTGCTGGAGTGGCACCGTTTATCGGGAATTGGATCTTACGGGTGATGCGCGGTGGTGACGATCTTTCTGCGGTGACCCTGGCCCGCTTTTTTGGTGCCCATGTATGGGTGTTGCCGGTCACCCTTTTACTCCTCATCGGAACCCATCTCTTCCTGGTGATCCGGAATGGGATCAGTGAGATTCCCAAGCGTGAGGGAGGCAAGCAATGAACGAACAGGAGAAAAAGGAATCCCTGGAGAAATACCAGGAAGCCAAGAAAAAAGGCGTTCCCTTTTTTCCAGACATCATATTTTCCGATGCGCTGGTCTCCTTCGGCATTTTTCTATTGTTGATCGCGCTGGCCTATTTCTTTGGCGCCCCCCTTGAGGCGCGCGCCAACCCAGCCGATACCACTTATACCCCCCGCCCTGAATGGTATTTCCTGTTCCTGTTCCAGCTTCTAAAATACTTTCCCGGAAAGCTTGAAGTGGTGGGTGTAATCGTCATTCCAACCCTTGCGATCCTGACCCTTTTCCTGCTGCCCTTCCTGGACCGAGGCGCGCGCCGTCACTTTCTTAACCGACCAATCGTAACCGGGGTGACCCTTATTGCGGCAGCCGGAATCCTGTTCCTGACCGTGCAAGCAGCCCGGGAAAGCCCTGCGCCCACAGGGATCTCCTCGGGTGACCAAACTGCGGCATTGTACGCGGCAAATTGTGCTCCCTGTCACGGCGCGTCCATTATTGTCCCGCCGGGAACCAACCTGCATGATGTGATCGCCCAGGGAAAACATGAAGGGATGCCTGCATGGGGCGCAGATCTTTCGACGGATCAAATTGACGCCCTGGTGGGGTTCATCTTGTCTCCCGGTGGGAGTGCACTGTTTACCCAAAACTGCGGAAGCTGCCATGAAGCCACGGAATTGGTCGCCCTAAACCCGCTGGAACTTAAAAAAGCGTTGGACGAGGGCACAGCTTATGCGCCTCACAGTAAAGTGAAGATCCCAGACTGGACTTCCGTAATGACCACCGAGGAACGGTCCCGGCTGCTTAATTTCCTGGTGGCACCGGATGGGGCAAGGTTATTTGCAACCAACTGTTCCTCCTGCCACGGCCAATCGGTAGCCTTCACGGGTTCTGAAAGTGAGCTGCATACATTGATCAGCCAGGGAGGGCTTCACCTGGAGATGCCGCCATGGAAAGAAAAGCTCACCTCCGAACAGATCGATGCCCTGGCACGCTTCGCGGTAGACCCGGCAGGGAACACATCGACCAAGGCATTGTTCGACCAGACCTGCTCCTCCTGTCACGGCAGCCGCATCCCCGTGGAGACAAATGTTGACCAGGCGCGTCAAGCCATCTCAACAGGTGGGGCGCACAAAACCATGCCCATTTGGGGCCAGATCCTGACCGCTGAACAACTGGATGCCTTGGTCAAATATACCCTGCAGGCAGCCCAGGGAACATCCCTGACCACCGGACGCGACTTGTTCGTCCAGAATTGCGCAGCATGCCACGGAGAATTCGGGGAAGGCGGACCCAACCCGGCCCTGCCCAGCTTTATCATTCCACCGATCAGCTCCTCGGAATTCCTGAAAACACGGGACGATACCACGCTGACCGCGATCATTACCCAGGGACAGCCAAATTTTGGCATGTCACCATTTGGATCCGCATTTGGAGGCCCCCTGGAAAATGATGCCATTGATGCCATCGTAGCCTACATGCGGTCCTGGGAAGCCAACCCCCCGGTTGAGGCACCTCCAACGGTACCCACACCCACTCCCGGCGCCCCGGCTCTCAGCGGGACGGAGATCTACTCCCAGTTATGCTCGCAATGTCATGGGCTGTCAGGTGAAGGTGGAAGCGGTCCAGCCTTGAACAGCGAAGCATTTAAGCAGGGAAGGACCGATCAGGAAATCTTCGATACCATTAACCTGGGAAAAGCATCCACACCCATGATCGCCTGGGGAAAATTCCTTTCCGTGGATCAAATCAACCAACTGGTTCAATACCTGCGCGGGTTAAGCAGCAAACCCGCCAGCGGGACCCCTTCATTCGTCACGGATGTACTGCCGATCTTCCAGGCAAAATGCAGCGTGTGTCATGGAACGCTGGGAGGCTGGACAGCTTCCGATTATTCCAGCGTTATGACCAGCGGTGCGCACGCACCTGTGATCAAGGCGGGAGACGCGGACAACAGCCTGCTGGTCCAAAAGCTCTTGGGAACCCAAAAGGTGGGTTCCTTGATGCCGCCTACGGGGAAATTGTTAGACGCGGAGGTACAACTCATCATCAACTGGATCAAGGCTGGGGCACCGAATAACTAATAATGGGAAAATGAATGTTACTGCAGCCGCCTGAGGGCGGCTGTTTTTTATACGTGCCCATAATAGTGACAATTGTCACTATTACATTATGACATTTATGGTGCTTGGGGTTATCAGCCCAATGGTATAATCTTAATGTTGTACTCATATTGTGTTGATTGTGTTAAATAACACAATATCGTAGGAGGTGCTCACACCCATAATCCAATTATGTGTTTTTTTTCAGTAAAACAAATTCATATAAGGAGAATGTAGAAATGTCGATCAAAAAATTACTGTTAGTTGTTGCTGTTCTTTTGGCTGCGGCTTTCGTGCTGGCAGCCTGTGCCGGTCCTGCCGGCCCCGCTGGCCCTGCGGGTCCGAAAGGTGACACCGGTGCTGCGGGTCCCGCTGGCGCTGCTGGAACAATTCCAGCTGCTGCTGACTTAACCTGCACCCAGTGCCATAATGACACCACCCTCCTCGATGGCAAGTTCTTTGCCTGGGAAGGTTCCCGCCATGGAACTGCTGGCGTAGTATGGGAAGAGGAAGCGGGCGTCCAGGCGTGTGACGGCTGCCACGAAGGCTCCTCATTCATTCAACGAATTGCTGCCGGGCAGGATTTCGCAGCCTACGGTTCAGCCAAGGATGTCGTCCTCCCGGATGCCACCCCGCAGACCTGCCGTACCTGCCACGTGATCCACACCACCTATACTAAGGATGACTTCGCTCTGCGGACCCTCGCACCTGTAGCGATGGTAGTCAGCGGCCAGACCTTCGATAAGGGTATGGGAAACTTGTGCGTCAACTGCCACCAGGCTCGACGCTATATGGCCAACTTCCCCAACAAGGACGCAGCTGGTAATGTCGTTGCGGGAGAATACAAGGCTACCGTGCGCTTTAACCCGCACTTAAGCAACCAGTCCGACTTTATGCTTGGTGTTGGCGGTGGCGGCACCGTGACCGGATCTCCGAGCGCCCACTACACCATGACCACGGATGCATGCGTCACCTGCCATCTTGGGCCGACCAACAATCATACCTTTGATGCGACTGTGTCTGCCTGCGTAGCCTGCCATGCAGATGCCACCAACACCGATATTAATGGCGCAGTGACCAAAATCCAGGCGAAGTACGATGAACTCAAGGCTGGATTAACCAAGGCTGGTTTGCTGGATGCAACTGGCGCAGCAGTACCCGGAGTTTATGCCGAGGCCAAGGCCTTCCCGCTGTGGGTCTACGGCTACATAACAGAGGACGGCAGCATGGGCGTGCACAATCCAAAGTACGCCAATGACCTGCTCGACGCTGCCATCACCGGATTACCCAAGTAATTAGACGGTTAGCAGATCTATTAAAATTGCATGGCCCATCCTCTTGAGGATGGGCCATGTTCTTTTATTTAGGATCAAATTGTTGTGAGATACCGAAGAAGGCGACTGTTTGGCAATCGCCTTCCTGTGCTATACATTTGATGTAGGTTCCCTCCGGACGGTTAACTTATTTCCCCCCTTATCAATCTCCCGCCACGGGGACTGCCCCTATTACCTTCGCATCAGTAACATGGACTTTTGTCGAGTTGTGGTCCACCACTCTCAGATAGCGTACTCCAAGGGAGAATGAAAGCAAACCGTAACTGATGATCCCTGCACCGGTGAGGATTTCGATGACGGAGGGAAAATAAGCCCCAGAGTATGCCACGGCAGGTTCACCGGGAAGATAGGAGAGGGTGATCAACAGTCCCGAAATATTCGTATCCCAACGATAGGCCACCACTCCACCAACCACAAGCGCCAGGGCGAGCATGCGCCAGAGCGGCAGGGAACGGGTGCGCTTGTTAAGCAGCAGGATGATCGGAACCACGGCGCCCAGGAGCATTTCACCGATCCAAAAGTTGAATGACAGGTTACCTGCGGTCAACTGCGCCAATCCTTCCGTCCGGCCAGGTTCGTAGGTATAAGTCATGGAAAGGGCATCCCAAAATCGGAAATACAGATAAACAACCAAAACCCAGCCGATGATTTGTGCGACCCGATCCAAAATATTATTGTCAACGTTGGCACGTTTGGTCAGGCGGACTGATAGCATGGATGCAAGGATGGTAAGCGACATGCCTCCCGCGATGGCGGAAACGATGAACAGCACTGAAATGTCGGGCCGGTACCAAAGCGGGCGCGCCTTGAGAACGCCGTACAGTGCTCCCAGGGAAGACTGGTGCAGCATGGAAAGGGCGAGTCCAGCAATCGCAAGATAGGGAGCGAAATGGTGGATGCGCGACATCCTGTCTGCCAACTTTGGCCAGTGAGAACGCAGCCAGCTAAAATTGGCAAATATGGGCAATGCTTCCAGCGCCAGTACCCCCAGGTACAGGGTCACGCACATGGTCACTTCCCAGAGCAATGAATGCTTGTTCCAGAATATCAAGGAATGCCAGAAGCGGTCCGGGCGCCCAATGTCCAGCAGCAAGGTCAGCACGGCCATGGTGTAGCCGATCAAACCGATGAAAGTGGCGGTGCGCGCCACCGGCTGGTAGCGCTTAAGATTGAGCAGGTAAACCACTGCGCACAGGCTGAAAGCCCCTGCACTCATGGCGATGGAAGATAGATCGATGGTGATCCACAATCCCCAGGGGATCATGTCGGTCAGGTGGGTCAATGAGAGACCCTTCCACAGGACCATTACGCCAGCTACAACACCAGCGACCAGCAAAACCGCCAGCCCGCCCACCCATGCCATCCAGAGGGAGAATTTGGGAAGTTTAATTTTCATGACAGCGGCTCCTCAGTGGCTGATAAATAATAGACTCGTGGCGAAGTACCCAGGTCCTCGCGCAGGCGATAGGAAGTTCGTCCTTTTAGCAATTTACTTACATTTGAATCGGGATCGTTCAGGTCACCGAACAGCCGCGCGCCCACCGGGCAGACCACTGAACAAGCTGGAGTGGCATCTTCATCAATGCCGGGAGTTAAACCCAGGGAAAGACCGCGGTCTATGCGTTGAAAGCAGAAGGAACATTTCTCTACAACACCCCGAGGGCGGCGTTCGATCTCAGGCTGACCCCACTCGGGAACGGATGGGTTCGGGCCATCAAAATATTTCCAATTGAAAGAGCGGGCACCATAAGGGCAGGCGATTTCACAGTAACGGCAGCCAATGCAGCGGTCATAGTCCATCTTCACGATCCCATCAGGACGGTATGTGCTGGCGCGGACCGGGCAGACATCCACGCAGGGGGCGTGGGCACACTGCATGCACGGTCGGGCGATGAAGACATCCTGTGCTCCGACGGTGCCTGTCTTGGTAACCACATTCCAGGATATTTCAGGTGGGACATCATTGTGAGCCCGGCAAGCCAGGGTGCAGTATCCGCAACCCGTGCATTTGGATTGATCAATCACCATGACCCATTGGCGACCACCTGATTCGGCTGTTTCCAGGGCTTGAGCCCGACGAATGACCTGCGATCCAGCCAGGACGGTTGCACCGACCGCAGTGAGCTTGATAAAATCCCGGCGGGTGATCTTTTTTTGAGTCATTTTTTAATATCCTTTTTGTTCATTTTGCGGTAAACCTTTTCCAACCAAGGTTCCAGGACCATGCCGCCAGCCAGGCCGATGAGGCCCGCAAAACCTGCAAATCCCAGCGGGCTGACGGGGGAGGGACCACTGGTGACTTCACCCGGGGTTGGGGTCATTTGCTGGGGACTGGTGGGCGTAGTCTGGTCGGGGGTAACGGCAGGAGGCTGGGCATGCATCTGATCGGAGTGACAGGCGGAACAGGTCATGATGCTGGCGGTGAAACTGTGATCCGGGATGGCATGCACATCGGTGGTACCAATTTCAAAATGACGCAAATGGCAATCCACGCAGCTAACCCCTTTCTGATTGTGCTTGGAATAGGGGAAGTTCATCGCCACTTCCTTGTGGCAGTTGATGCATAAGGCTGACGGACCGGCATCTTCCTGCCCCGGGATCTTTTTCAAAGAGGATGAATGCGGGTCATGACATACAGTGCAGGTCATCCCCCTTTGGAAATGCGTGCTGGTCTGCCAGGATGAAACATTGAACCGATCACCGGCATGACAGCGCCCGCACAGGTCACTGGTTCTATCCACGGGCACAGGGTTGGCGGAGGGTTGGGTAATATGTGCTGACGGTATTGGTCCATGGCAGGCTTCGCAAGTGACCCCATCCTCTGCCCAGGTCCCAAGAGCCGGATCATACCCGGTGACGTGGCAGACCAGGCAGGCTCCTGGTTTCCCCTGATCGGTCCACATCTGATTAAAGAGAGGGTCACTGATCGCGTGCCCGTGTTTGCTTCCTGTCATGGCATCCGTGAATTTTGAATGGCATCCGGAACACGCGTCTTGCTTTAAAACTTCCACCGCCTCCCTGGATTGTGTGCTGGCTTGAGCAATCACATAGGTGGCGCCTGTTACGAGCAGGGAAAATATTATGGCTATCATGAAGCGCTTGATTAATTTCATAGTGGTATCTCCTCGCAGAAAATATGGTTAATTTGAAACCGGTGCAGGTGCCAGTCGGAAAACATCGCAATCCAGGCAACCCTCCCTCAACCCGCCATTTCTCGATCGAAATACCTGCCAGCAAGGTATTTTGGATTGGCTGTAAGCAAGGCAATTTTTCCGGTTCTCCTCGGAACACCCTTTAATATCCCAGCAGGGCTGGCGGGGTGAAATGACCGGTAACGCAAGTGCTTCCTTCTGCCAGTGTTCATCCAGGCGGCGAAGGAGGAAAAACACAATCCCGGTCACGATGAGGGGGAGGCCAATCCGGAGTAGAAGCCCAATAATAAAAGTCAAGATCGGATCCATTGGCGGATCAGACACTCCTTCTTTGCCCGAAGCGGTGTTTCACAGCCTCGCCGACAAGTAAAAGCACAGTAGTGGGGATGCCAAGCCGAAGGATTGTGAGAAGTGAAATTACCAGTATGCTTTTCATGGGAAACCTCCTTCTTTCTATTTGTACCTGATTTCACTAACAGTTTATCCCCTGGCACGGAGAAATACAATTCGGCAGGAATACTATCTTTGATATGGGAGCGGAACCCCATTCAAAAAAAGTTTTTTCCCGCCCAAATACTATTTCCACCCCATCTTGATGGAAACATTGGGTCGAAATTGTGTATTCAGACCCAAAAAAAAACCTGCTGGGAGTCCAGCAGGCCGGGAAAATTTTGGGAGGAGTGACCCCGTGCTAAGGCTTGATGATCCCCTTGCGAATGGCGTAGCGAACCAACTCGGAGCGGGAGTGCAATCCAAGTTTATTCATGATATTTTCGCGATGTCGGGCAACGGTTTTATTGGAAATAACCAAAGCCTGGGCAATCTCCTCATTATCCGCCCCCTCTGCAAGGTAGCGCAGGACTTCCTGTTCACGATCGGTCAGACCGTCAAGAGTGGAAGCTGCATCCGTGCCTCGATCCTGGGATAGATAATCCTTCACCAATAATTTTGCCATGGAGGGATACAGGTATACCTCCCCGGCAGCCGCGGTGCGGATGGCGGTTAATAATTCCTCAGGCGCGGCCCGTTTTGGAACGTAGCCTCCAGCACCCGCTTCCAGCATCTTGAAGAAGTACTCTTCGTCCTCGTGGATGGTCAGGGCTACCACGGCAACCTCGGGGTTGGTGCGTTTTATTTCGCGGGTGGCATCAATTCCCGATAGATCTGGCAGACCGATATCCATCAGGACCACATTTGGTTTTAACTGGCGAACGGCTTCCAGGGCTTCCCTGGCAGTCCCGGCTTCCCCAATGATCTCAACATCGTTCTCACTGGCAAGCAGCATGCGCAAACCGGAACGGACAACCTGGTGGTCATCCACCAGCAGCAGGCGAATTTTCATCTGCATCCTCCTGAAGATACGGGATGGATACTTCAACTTCCGTCCCTTGACCGGATCCTGAATGGACCTCAAACCTGCCGCCCAACAGCGAGGTGCGTTCCTCCATCCCTTTAAGACCCCACGAAACACGTTTGGCTGATCTGATCGTCTCTATATCGAACCCTCGTCCATCATCCAGCACCCTGATAATTACCGATTCATCCGTGTAGGATAAAACTACCAGGATGTAAGTTGCCTGGGCGTGTTTGACCACATTTGTCAGCGCCTCCTGGGCAATACGGAAGAGGGCGATTTTTACTGGAGAAGCAACTTCCCGTTCTTCCCCCTGTATCTCCACATGAATTTCCAACTTGGTCCTTTCCTGAAGGGTGCTGGCGTACCAGCGCAAAGCAGAAGAGAGACCCAGGTCATCAAGATGAGATGGACGCAAATCCGCGATCAGACGCTGCAGTTCATCAAGCGAATGGGCGGTGAGCAGCTCCAATTGGTGCAGGTTCTGTTTGGCGTGATCCATTTTAGAGGTTCGCAGCGAACCGGTAAGCCCGCGCAACCCAAGGCCGATGGCGGTCAAGGCTTGACCGGTTTCATCATGAAGCTCACGAGCGATCCTTTGGCGTTCCGATTCCTGGGCAGCCACAACCCGCTTGTATAATTCCCCGCGCAGCCGCTCACGTTGCTTTGCTTCCTTTAGTCTTGCTTCCTGCAGACTGCTGATTTGCCTGTCATTTTCAACCTGGAAAGCGCGCAGGAATCGGATGACAAAGAAGGCAGCCAATCCTGCCATGACGGCCCGGAATAATTGAACCGGGATTCCAGACAGGTCATTAAAAAGAACTTCGTTGATGAAATTCGAAGGGGGCAGGGGAGAAGAGCGGACGAACAACTGTCCAACCAGGCCGTACCAGCTGAAGGCAACCGCGGCCCATAATGCATCCCTGCCAAATGAGAACAACCTGGCCTGCCGAAAGACACGCTGCTGAATAACCAGTCCAATGGCTGCAAGCAGAGCGGAGGGTATGGCGAGCGAATACCGCGTCCAGACGTCACTAACATCCCAAAGCAGGGGAAGGGAATATTGTCCTTTTAACAGGATCAGGCCAAATACCCACACCGCTTCCAATCCAAGCGGAACCAGGAGGATCAAACGCCTTGCGGTCTTAGAAACGACCAAAAGGTAACTGCCAAAGGCAGCCAGAGATATAAATGAAAATGCCAGAGTCGCCAGCCTGATTCCCGATAACCAATCAGTGGAGATGTGCCCACCCTGGAGACCAATCACTTCGAACATCTCCAACCATTCGTTGACGGCATGGACCAAACCAAAAGCAGCCAGGGGACGCAAAGCGCGGCGAAGGCGGGCATCGGAAGACCGCCCGCCTTCGAGCATCACCAACAGGCCCATGCTGAAAAATGCCAATCCATAGAAAAAATAGATCGGGATGATGGGAGAAATATTCACGACACTGCGCCTTTAAGCAATGGGACTATGCTTCTTTCTGCAACCGTATCCCACATGTTCTGCAAAACACATCCCCCGCCTGGGCGCGCTTTCCGCATTGATGGCAGTAGATCTCTTCGGTTTCGATTTCAGGTTTTGGCTGTGGCCTGTGCTTGCGCGTAACCGTTCCCCGGCGTGTACCGTTTTTCCAAAGATACAAACCACCCACGATGCCGATAGCGAGCAATATTACTCCAGCCCCTGCCAGCAACCAGGGGAGGAGAGCGCTCATGGTGATTCGTCCCGGAGTACTCCCACTGATCGGCTGGGTTGGTTGAACTGGAAGCCCGGTGGTACTCAAGTCATCCGTGGGTTTTTTATAGTCTGCAGTCAGCGTTATTGATTGTCCCGCGGTCAGAACCTGGGAAGTGGATTTGTAATAGGTGAACCCATCTTGATTCACTCCGGTTGAAGCAAGGACGGGGACAATTGCCAGATCTGTCGCCCCAACAGGTTGCTGAAATACAATAGAAAAATCATCTGTCGCATAGTCACCAGCCCAATTGAAGACGATGTGACGGGAGGTCTTGTTTTTTATCAAGACATCGTAATATTCCACCTGCACATCAGCCAAACTGGTAGTAATCGTCAATTCCGCCCATGATCCATCCACGGTCCGATCATACGGTGTATTAAGGAGTCCCTTCACCGGATCGTTGACGGCAATAGCAAAGACTTCCGCTTGCGCAGGGATTCGCAGGTGAAGGGTGACCGGAAACTTGGCGTCGGAAGGTAAAACAAGGTGATATATTACCAAAACAGCTGGCCGGTCATATTCCGGCCAGATATCCACGGTCACTGATTTCAGGCGTAAACCACTCTGCGCTCGTACCGGGAAGGAAATCCAAACTGCCACCAGGAGCACCACAATGGCAATGAGTTTCCTCATCATTTACCTCCAATAACAATAATTGTTTACATCTTAATCTTACCACGAACAGGAATGGCTTTCACCAAGGACCATACCACCCGGTTGACAGGCACATGGACGTGCTCCAGGTCAGCCAGGTGAACAATCGCCCCGTTGATGGCGTCAATTTCAGTGGGCGCGCCGCGCAGGATATCCCGGAGCATGGAAGATCGGTTCTCTGCAGTGCGGGCAGCCACCTCCTCAACCGCGAGTTCGGCATTCACGAATGGAAGCACAATCCCCAATTTATTTGCCAGCATGCTGGTTTCAATGGTCAGTTGACCCATCAGGTAACGAGCAGAAGGAAGATTAAGCAGTTCACCATTTTTTACCCGCAGCAGGGCGGTCAACGGAACAATGGCTGAACTGATCACCAGTTTGCCCCAGATAAGAGATTGAATGTCTGCGACGGTTTTCACCTCAAAACCTGCCCTGCGGATCATCTCTTCCAGTGGAGAAAGGCGTGGGTTAGATTCCAATGATATTGGCCCTGCCCCACCAAGATGGACCAAGCCAGGTGCGACCAAATATGAACCAAGAGTGGTCACCCCTTGGGCGACGCGATGCAGTCCCAGGTGATTGGAAAGGATCGTATCGTTCCCGAGACCGTTTTGCAGGGTTAGTGCAATCCCATTTTCAACAAGACATCCAGTCAGGTATTCCGCAGCGCGTTCTGTCTGCCAGGCTTTGACCAACACCATGGCGAAATGGAAACCTGTACATTCATCCGGGTCAGCCGTGGCATGAACAGGAAAGAACCGGCTTTCACCGTCCACTTGCACCCCTTTTTTATTTATGGCATTTATTCCCTGCTTCCACGACCCGAGCATGGTGACGGATATCCCCGCTGAGGCAAAACGGGCAGCGAAAAATGTTGCCAAGGCTCCCGTGCCCAGAATGAGTATCGAATCACTATTCATGAGATACCCACCCCTCTATAACTTCAGCTGGTTCAGCAGAGACTCCCATTCATCCTCCTGCATTTCGACGGTGTGCTCTGAAGCGGGGAATTTGTGTTCCTGCACATCAGTTATAAAGGCCTCAAAAGCTGATTGCATTTCATTATGAAGGTCTGCATATTTTCGGACGAATTTGGGGGTGAAACGGTCGAACAATCCCAGCAGGTCGTGTGTAACCAGGACCTGGCCGTCACAGCCAACCCCTGCACCGATACCAACGGTGGGGATGGAGAGCCGGTTTGAGATCAACTCGGCCAGTTTGCCGGGAATTGATTCGAGCACCAAACCAAAACACCCGGCATCTTCAAGCAGCAAGGCGTCTTCGAGAAGCCTTTCGGCGGCAACTGCATTGCGCCCCTGGGGTTGAAATCCGCCCATGAGTTTGACTGATTGGGGCGTCAAACCGAGATGACCCATCACCGGGATCCCGGCACCGAGGATTGCGCGGATGGCATCCAGGCGTTCCCTCCCTCCTTCAAGTTTAACAGCTTCCATGCCACCCTGCTGCAAGAGGCGTCCTGCATTACGGACGGCATCTTCCACGGATGCCTGGTAGGACATGAAAGGCATGTCTCCAATCAGGAGAGCGGATCTGGCTCCGCGCGCCACTGCACGGCAATGGTGCAGCATTTCGTCCATTGTGACGGGCAGGGTATTGTCATATCCCAGGACCACCATGCCAAGAGAATCGCCGACCAGGATGACGTCGATCCCCGCCTGGTCCAGAGCCAACGCCATGGGGTAATCGTACCCGGTTAACATGGTGATTGGTTCGCGGCGCTCTTTTTTCTGACGAAACGCGCGTATGGTAAATTTTTTGCGTAAAGTTTGGCTATTTGAATCGGGGGAAATTGCAGACATGGTACCCTCCTTTCAGGTAGGGGCCGGCTTGATATGTTGGATGCAAGGCAGGAAAACGCTTTGCTGTCGCGTTCAAAAGATACGCGCAACAAGTGTATTATTCCACAAAAACCAATCTTCGGCAATCTTCCATCGGATTTCAATATGCTCTATAATATAGAAGCTTCATAACCAGTTATCCATAGGAGGCTTCCATGCGTCGCGCTTTTAGTTTTTTTATCGGGACATTAGTCGGTGGAATTGTTGGTGGGGTACTTGCCCTGCTCTTCGCCCCTTCAAAGGGGGTGGAATTGCGCATCCAGATCAACGATCGGACCCAGGGATTGATATCCAATATCCGTCATGCTGCCAGTACGAAAAGGATTGAATTGCAAGAAAGGCTGGAGACATTACGCGCCCCCCGGGCGTAAAAGAGACCAAGGCGACCAACTAGTTTACAGTAATTAATTTTTTATAAAACGCCTCTGTCATTGCCATGCAGCGCTGGTAAGTTGCGCGTTCGGCTATGATAAGGGCGTTTTGGTTTTTTGCGGTGGCACATAAACCAGGGTTTTCCAAGGCGGTAATAATCCCCTCAGCCAGGGAACGGGGGGAGGTGGCGTCCACCAACAAACCATTCACACCGTGGGTTACCCATTCTCTCATGGACTCGATATTCCCCACCACTGGGAAACATCCGCAAGCCATCGCCTCCAGGAGTGAATTGGGAGTACCATCGTGAAGGCTGGGGGAAACGTATACCCGTGCCATTTTGAAGGCCTGCCATAATTGTGGCCGCTCCAGGCGCGGCCAAAGCCAGGTGTTATCCCGGATGTTCAACGACTCCACGAAATTTTCAGATTCCAAGTCTCCAGCGAGCGATGGGCAGATGAAAAGAGTTGTTGGGTGTTTTTCCAACACCCGGGGTATGGACTGAAAAAAAACATCCTGCCGAAGACTGCCAGGCCGCTGCCCGCGCGGATTGATCACGATCGGGACATCCGGAAGATCTTCGGGTAAATTTACCGAGCTGGAAGTCGAGTCGATTTCTTCGAGCCTGATGCCACCACCCCCCGGAACCACCAGGGTTGGCTTTTCCTGAGAGAAACCCCATTCCTGTCCCAACCGGATATCACGGGATGCATCCGCAACGAGACCATCAGCACGCAGCATTGTTTTGCGGGTGGATCGTTTCATTAAAAGGGATCCGTGCGCATGAAGCGTGAAATCGTTACCCCAGGCGGAGACCACCAGGGGATAATCCCCTTGGGTGACAGCAGCCAGCATCCCTTCAAATGGGATCCGCAGAGCATGGACAAGGTCCGGGTGGATCTCTTCCACCAATTTCCGGAAACGTATTTCTGATAAAGGTAGACTTAGTGGACCAACCAGGTACCGCGCATTGCGCATAGTCGTGCGAAAGCGACCAATCAACTTGCTGAAAAAACTTGGCGCTCCAAACTTATCCGTCGACCCGCGGGCAAATCCGCCAAAAGCCACAGGTAGAACAAGGAAAGATGATAATCCGGGGGGAGGGTCACAAGGATATGTCGAAACAAGGTGAGTTTGGTGACCAGATTCCACCCAATGACGCAACCAGGAAAGTGTGGTGGGTGACCTTCCGTCGGCAACAAAAAGCAGACGCATGGGTGGACTATACCACAAACATGGTTCGGAAAATTGTTTGACGAATGCCGGCAGTTTGGGTATAGTGTATGAATTCGAGGATTAGTGCGCTGTGAACAAAAGAATTTATCCTGCATAATCCACGTAAAAAAATGAAAACCCTGAGGAGCATTAGATAAGGAAAAATATGCCAGAAAAAGACCGTCCTCCAGTTTGTGATTATGAAGGATCCGATTATCAAACCCGGTTCTGGGAGACCGGGGGGCGCGATTATGAAGATCGATGCGAGGCGATCGCCCTCAAGCGCCTGCTCCCGCGAAGTGGAAAACTGATGCTGGAACTTGGGGCCGGGGCGGGTAGAAATACCCTGCGCTACCAGGGTTTTGAGCGTGTAGTACTGCTGGATTACTCAACGACCCAACTCAAGCAAGCCCAGGAGAGGCTTGGGAACTCCGAGAGGTACACCTATGTCGCGGCTGATATATATCGCTTACCCTTCGTGAAAAACCTTTTTGACGCGACAACAATGATCCGCACTTTGCATCACATGGCAGACGCTCCCGCTGCACTGCAGCAGGTGCGTAGTGTCCTCCAGCCGGGGGCGACCTTCATCCTGGAATATGCCAACAAACGGAATTTGAAGGCCATCCTGCGATATGCGTTTAGACAACAATCCTGGAGTCCTTATTGCACGGATCCGATTGAGTTTGCTCCTCTGAATTTCGACTTCCATCCGTGGGCGATCCGCGGCTGGCTAAAGGAATTGGATTTTCTAGAGGAAAAGACCCTGGCTGTCTCTTACTTGCGAATTGAGTTGCTTAAGCGCATCATTCCAGCCGGTGTGTTGGCTGGTCTTGATTCTCTTTTGCAATGGACCGGGGATTGGAGACCGTATTCGCCCAGCGTATTCATGAAATTGAAGTTGGAAGGTGTGTCAACAGGCAGCTTACCAGCCAACCCCAAAGAGTTTTTTAAATGTCCCGAATGCAAAACCTTCCCTCTTATGGATGAAGGGGACCAACTTGTCTGCCCAAGTTGCCGCCGTGCATGGAATATTAAGGACGGCATATTTGATTTTCGGGGAAGTGAATAATGAAACGTCCTTGAAAAATGGAATCCAATTGAGGAAAAAACCCACAGGCACCTAAACATCCGTCTCTTGGACTAAAGTGAAATATTCATCCAGGGTAATTAAATAGAAGGCACACAAAGGGGGTCATCAACCTTGCATCCCATCCATTTTTGTGTTAAAATTCCTGTGTCTGATAACCCAATATTGCACGCATCGAAAAGTGGGCAACCCCCACTTTTCTGCATGTAACAGGAAACAAAACCCTGGGGAGCAGGTTAACCATGAAAAATGAATTTGCCCTGGCATTTAACGAAGTCTTGGAAGAAAAACAACTGCCCAAAGAGATCATAATGGCTGCCATCGAGTCAGCCATGGTCTCCGCGTACCGGCGGGCAGTCAACGCTTCCAATGCCCAAGAAGTTGTAGCCAAAATAGATTCGGAATCCGGCAAAGTCACCATTTTTGCTGAGAAAGAAGTAGTTGAAGATATTCAAGACCAGCGTACAGAAGTTGGGCTTGAATTAGCCCGAACAGTGAATCCGGAAGCCAATTTAGGTGACATGGTCGTGGTCGAATCCACGCCTTCAGATTTTGGACGCGTAGCTGCACAGACCGCACGCCAGGTGATCCAACAACGGATCCGTGAAGCTGAACGCCAAATGCAGGCTGAATTCTTCAACAAGCAAGTGGGCGAGATCATCAGCGGGGTGATACAGGCAGTCAGCATGACCCAGGGTGTTACCATCGGGCTGGACATGAAGGCGGAAGGCATCATGCCGCCGAATCAGAAGATTCCTGGAGAGAAATTCAAGGTACATGAACGGGTTCGATCCATTGTCCTGGAGGTCAAGGACAGCCCACGCGGTCCGCAAATCATCCTTTCACGATCCCATCGCAATTTCCTGCGGCGGTTACTTGAAAACGAAGTCCCTGAAATCTATCACGGCATCGTGGAGATCCGCGCCATCTCGCGCGAACCAGGACAGCGAGCCAAGGTAGCCGTCTCGGCCACCCAGCCAAACGTTGATCCGGTGGGAGCCTGTGTGGGGATCAAGGGTGTACGCATTCAAGCCATTGTCAAGGAATTACATGACGAGAAAATTGACATCATCGAATGGAATGCCGACCCGGTGATGTATATTTCCAAAGCCATCAGCCCGGCCAAGGTATCAGGCGTCTATCTCAATGAAGCGGAAAAAACCGCCACGGTGGTTGTCCAGGAAGACCAGCTTAGCCTGGCGATCGGCCGCGATGGACAGAACGCGCGCCTGGCAGCCAAGCTAACCGGCTGGCGCATAGACATCAAGTCCCTGATCGAGGCAGCCGCGGATGCGATCGTAAAAGTGCAAACTGACCCGACCTTGGCCAATATTGCTGAAATTGAGCATAAAAATATTCCGCTGGTTGAAGAAGTATTGGCGAAAAAGAGCGAAGGTCGCCCGGTAACACCGGAAGAATTCTTGACCCTGATCCAATTTGTGGAGCGCGTGGAACGGCGGACAGTTGAGCAGAAGAAAGCAACTGCAGCAGCCGAAGAAGAAAGAGTTACTGCCGCCCGCTCCGAAGTCCCGACTGCAGCATTTGCTACCGGGGTCGACGCCCTGGGACTGGCAGAGCATACTTATAACATCTTGACCGAGGCAGAATACCGCACCGTCGGCGACCTGATGATGGCAATGAAATTGAACCCTGACAGCATTTTGGGCCTGGCAGGGATTGGTCCCAAATCGATGGAAGCCATCCAGAAAGCAATTGCGAATATTACCTTCCCTGAACCCGAACCGGTCGCTGAACCCGTGGCAGAGATACCCGCAGAGTTGCTTTCCGAAACTGTGGAGAAAGTGACACAGGAGTCCCTGGGTGTTGAGGTTCCTGCAGAACCTGCAACAAAAGAAGGCGAGACCGTATCCACGGTGGGGGAGATCTTGGAAGAAAAGGTTGAACAAAAACCACTGGAGGAAATCTTTACCCTTCGACCAGATATGCTGCAACCTGTTGCTGCCGCGGTTGATGAAGATGAAGATGAAGCGGATAAGAAAAAAGGCAAGAAAAAGAAAAAGAAAGTTGTCGAGATCGTATATGATGAAGATCTCGATAAGGCCATTGCCAAGAAGAAACACAAACGAGGTGACGAAGGCTGGGAAGAAGAATAACCCGCCCGCAAGGACCCAATCGATCCTGGTAAATCATTAATGGAGTTTGATAGTGACTGGCAAACCGGTGAAACCACCCAAACACATCCCCCAACGCACCTGTGTGGGCTGCCGAACAGTTTTGCCCAAACGCACATTGATCCGCATGGTGCGCAATCAGGATGGGGTTCAAGTGGATCCGACCGGGAAATTAGCCGGTCGAGGCGCTTATTTACATAATCGTCGGACTTGCTGGGAAAATGGATTACGAGGACCTTTGGCTCATGCTCTCAGGACTACATTCACAGCGGAAGAAAGTCAATACCTCCAACAGTTCATGCTATCCATTCCAGAAGATGATGAGGGCACTCGTGCACACGCATAAGGCCACCATGAATTGATGAACCGCTGATCGTCCAACGGCAGGCTTGAGGGAACCAGCTCGACCCGGTCAGCAGGCGGGATATGCCACACAAGTGTTTTAACCAAGGAGATACCGTATGAGCGTTCCAGATCGTAAAAAAATAGAACTCCCTGCGAATATATCGGTGCGTGATTTCGCGCAGATAATTGAAGTGAGCCCAATCCAGATCATCAAGAAATTAATGACCAACGGGGTGATGGCAAGCATCAATCAAACAATCGATTATGATACCGCGGCGATCCTGGCAGATGAAATGGGTTTTGAAGTCGCGCTGGAAAATCAACCGGTGCCGGTTGTTAAAGAGACCGGTGACGTCCCCATGTGGCGTCAATTGATCTCCGATGAAAAGGAAGCCTCGCTTTCCCCGCGTCCACCTGTCGTGACGATCCTTGGTCATGTGGATCACGGAAAGACATCCCTGCTGGATGCAATTCGGGATGCAGATGTTGCGGGTGGAGAAGCGGGTGGGATCACCCAGCATATTGGTGCTTACCAGGTGGAGCTGAAGGGTAGACAGATCACGTTCCTGGATACCCCCGGTCATGCGGCCTTCACTGCCATGCGTTCGCGAGGTGCCCAAGGTGCAGACATTGTTATCCTGGTGATAGCTGCCGACGATGGTGTAATGCCCCAGACAAAGGAAGCCATTGCGCATGCCAAGGCTGCTCGGGTACCCATCATCGTAGCATTGAACAAGGTGGATAAACCAAATTCCAACCCTGACCGGGTTAAAAAACAACTTGGTGAGAACGACCTGATGCCGGATGATTGGGGTGGCAATACCATGGTCATCCCAGTCTCTGCAAAGCAAAAACAGGGGATCGGGGATCTCCTGGAGGCCATCCTGCTGGTGGCGGATAACACGGACATCCGCGCGAATCCCAAGGGCACGGTCATTGGTACGATCATCGAAGCCGAGTTGGATAAATCCAAGGGACCGGTTGCCACACTTTTGGTGCAGAACGGAACGCTCAACACGGGCGATATCGTGGTGGCAGGGAATACTTACGGCCGCTTGCGGGCACTGTTTGACTTCCGGGGACGGAAAGTGCAGAAAGCGGGCCCGTCCATACCTGTCTCAGTGATGGGATTAAGTGAGCTGCCTTCCGCAGGAGATATTTTCAGGGTGGTGGAATCCGAGAAGGAAGCCCGGCAGGACATCCTGGAGAGACAGGAACTCAATAAAAAGCAGAGTTCGGTGGCGAAAAAGATCACCCTGGAGGAGCTGTTCTCGAAGATCAAAGCTGGAGAAGCCAAGGAGTTCAACCTTATTCTGAAAGCGGACGTGCAGGGTTCACTGGAACCCATCGTCAACGAGATCAACAACCTGGGAACTGGTGAGATAAAGATAAATATTTTACATGCAGAAACAGGTAACATCAGCGAGAATGATGTTTTATTGGCATCCTCCTCCCAAGCGATTGTCTTTGGATTCAGTGTCCAGGCAGATGTTGCAGCCCGTCGACTGGCGGATACGGAGGGTGTCTCCATTCGGTTGTATGACATTATCTACCGCCTGGTGGAAGATGTGGATAAAGCCCTCAAAGGCATGCTGGCACCGGAATATACCGAGAAAGCAATTGGCAAGGCAGTTGTGTTGCAGGTGTTCAGCCTATCAAAGGGAACCAAAATTGCCGGCAGCCGGGTCACGGATGGCGAAATCCGCCGCAACGGAAAGGTTCGCGTCACCCGCGGAAAAGATATCATCTATGAAGGGGAGATCAATTCGCTAAAACATGAGAAGGAAGATGTGCGCGAAATGCGGACCGGCTTCGAATGCGGTATTGGTCTTAAAAACTTCAGCGATATCCAGGTTGGCGATGTCATCGACTGTTACCTGCTGGAAAAGAAGGAAATCGAATAGCATTCAGCCAATGAGGATCATTGCCTGGTTTGCATAAATTTCGAAACCCTGGCATCCCTTGGGCTGGAATTGGAATATTATTTTGCTCACCACCGTATTCGAAAAGAAATAAAATTATGCCAACTGGTATCCGTCTTCAACGCATCGCAGACCGCATCCGCCAGGAGATCTCGGAAATGCTTATCCGGGAGATCAATGATCCGAGACTGCGTCAAATCTATATCACTGACGCAAAGGTTGATCGGGAGCTGGCCTTTGCTGATATCTTTGTTTCAGCAGTGGAAGGATCATCGCGCAGCCCTGAAATCCTTGAAGGGCTTGAACATGCCAGCGGTTTCCTGCGCCATGAATTATCTACCCGCATCGAGCTGCGGACTTTTCCACGTTTGCGCTTTCACTGGGACCCCACACCAGAAAACGCCGACCATATCGAACGCTTGCTCGCGGATATAAGAAAGAATGAACGACCTGCAGAAAAAAATTAAAGACAGCATACAGTCATCGCAGCGCATCCTGGTGACTTCCCATGTGCGCCCCGATGGGGACGCCATTGGATCCAGCATTGGACTCGCCCTTGCACTGCAGGACTCTGGTAAACAGGTCCAGGTGGTGCTCTCGGACGGCGTTCCGGTTAATTTCAGGCAGCTGCCGGGAGCAGAAATGGTCAGGACAAAAGCCGATGGCGAATTTGACCTGATCATCTGCGTGGATTGTTCAGACTTGCAAAGGGTCGGGGATGCCTTGGACGGATATCATTTACCGGATATTGTCATTGACCATCATGTCACCACAGAAGGATTCGGAACCTTGAACCTGGTCGAGCCCAAAGCGGTTGCCACTGCCTCGATACTGGTACGCCGAATGCCAACTTGGGGGTTTGTCATTACTCCACCCGTTGCTACAAATTTATTAACCGGCCTGATCACCGACACGCTCGGCTTCCGGACCTCGAACACCAGTCCCGAAGCGTTGCGTCAGGCAGCTGATCTTTTGGAGTTGGGCGTGGATATGAGCACGCTCTATTATCGCAGCCTGGTGCGGCGATCATTCGATGAAGCCAAATACTGGGGGGCAGGCCTCACCAGCCTGGAGCGGGCGGATGGCATCGTTTGGGCCACACTCACCCTGGCGGATCGAAAATCCTCGGGATATTCCGGCAAGGATGATGCCGACTTAATCAACATCGTCTCAGCCATAGATGACGCGGATATTGCCATCATGTTTGTCGAACAAAATGCAGAAAAAACGAAGGTGTCCTGGAGGGGATTGAAATCCCACGTTGATGTCTCGGAAATCGCCTTGCGATTTGAGGGAGGCGGACATGTGGCTGCCTCCGGGGCGGAATTATCAGGCAGCCTGGCAGAGGTAAAAGAACGCGTATTGGAGACCACGCGGGAAATATTAAATCATTCCAATTAAGAAAATTGGGATATCAGGAGGAAAGATAAAATGGAAAGTCAAGATATTAAAAATGCCATATCCGGAATTCTCGTGATCGATAAGCCAGTTGGATTGACCTCCCACGATGTGGTCGACCATATCCGCCGCGGCACCGGTATACGGCGAGCGGGGCACACCGGCACTCTCGATCCGCGGGCTTCCGGTGTGCTGGTGATCCTGGTTGGTCCTGCGGTGCGCTTGAGTGAGTTTGTTTCCGCTTCAGATAAGCGTTACCAGGCCATCCTGCGTCTCGGCAACTCCACGGATACATTTGATGCAGAAGGGAAATTCACCCGCCAGCCATCAACGGCTCCGCTGGATGTCACAGAACAACAGTTTAATGAAGTGCTGCAGCGTTATGTTGGGGAGATTGAGCAGACACCTCCGGCGTATTCTGCCGTGAAGATCCACGGGCGCAAAGCCTACGAGATGGCCCGGCAGGGAGAGGAAGTTGAAATTGCCCCCAGGAAAATAAATGTCTACCATCTTGAAATACTGGAATGGGCGCCGCCGGAGGTGGTGATCGATGTGCACTGCTCCTCCGGGACCTATGTCCGGTCATTAGCCAATGATTTGGGGATCGCCCTGGGTTGCGGAGCATATTTGGTGGGACTGCGCAGGACCAAGTCGGGTCGTTTCAGTTTACGGGATGCCACGCCCTTGAGAAAACTTGAAGAGGCATTTACCGCAGGAAATTGGTACCAATACTTGATCCCTGCGGCCGAAGCCCTTGCAGAATGGTCTGCCGTGGAACTCACCCCTGATGAAGTGGAAGAGGTAAAACATGGGCATCGAGTAAAGGCAGCACCAGATACGAAACCTGGCATGGTAAGGGGCGTCAGCATGGCCGGTGAATTGATCGCCATCCTGGAGCTTGATGAAGTTGCTCTGGAATGGCAGCCGAAGAAAGTGTTCTTCTCGTAAGTGCGCGTGATTCACACCCATTCCATTGACGAGGTTCTTCTTCAAAATGCCTGGCTAACCATCGGCATCTTTGATGGAGTTCATCGCGGTCATCGTGAGATCCTGCAACCTCTCGTTTCCGGGGCGCATGAAGCAGGAGACCCTGCAGTTGTATTGACCTTCAGCCCTCACCCGGCGGTTGTTTTGGGCGGTAAAACAGATTATAAATACCTGACCACACCAGACGAGCGACAGCAACTGCTGGATGCACTCGGGGTAGATGTTTTCATCACACAGTCCTTCAACCGGGAATTTGCCAATCAGACTGCCCGTGATTTTATGAACCAGATCTCATCGAGCCTGGGTATGCACCACCTTTTGATTGGATATGATACCGCCCTTGGCCGGGGGAGGGAGGGAAACGCAGCCCGCTTGAGCGAGATCGGGGATGAGTTTGGATACACGGTCAGGGTTATCCCCCCGCTATCAGATGATTGGGGTATTATTTCATCCACCCGCATTCGCCAATCAATTCTTGAAGGCAATGTTTCAGCTGCTGCCGAAGATTTGGGACGATACTTTAATCTCACCGGCCCGGTCGTTCATGGAGATGGGCGTGGACACAGAATAAATGTCCCCACCGCGAACATCCAGGCTCCCGACGGAAAGATAATCCCTGCCAACGGTATCTATGCCTGTTGGGCATGGTTGAATCCGGACCAGGGGTCAGCGATGGAGAAAAAATACATGGCTGCCACCAATGTCGGCGTCCGACCCACCTTCACGCCTGACCTTCCAGCTCCAACCATTGAGGCATATTTGCTGGATTTCAACCGTGACCTTTACGGTCAGCAAATCAGGCTTGATTTCGTGGAATATCTTCGCCCCGAACAGAAATTTTCTTCGGTGGAGATGCTGGTCGAGCAGATCCAGGCGGACGTTAGTCGCACCCGGGAGGTTTTGGGATGATGGTTCCCGGTCATCCTAGAGATCAAAATTTCGTATTTGGCAGTTCGATATGTGGTCGAATAGGGTCCAATGTTAGAAAAATGTTGGTTTCTCCCACGGACCTCTTGCCTGCGCCTCGTGAGTAGGCTATAATGTTCCGCCAGCAATACAGGTAACAAGGAAGTAAGAATGCCAGTTTATACGTACCATTGCAGCAACTGCGGTGTGCAGTTCGAAAAACAACAATCATATTCAGACCAGTCGCTCCTGCGCTGTCCGGAGTGCGGGAAACGAGCTCTCAAGAAGATCTACCTGCCGGTAGGAATCGTCTTCAAGGGATCTGGTTTCTATGCCACAGACCATCATTCACCGTCCGGTCAGGCACCCAAGAAGTCGGATGAGAAGGCAGAAGAAACAGCCAAAGAGAAAAAGGACACCAAGGAACCCACCGAAGGCAAGGAACCTGTTGCCAAGGTCGAAAACAATAATGAGAAACCTTCAGAAAAAAGTGCGGAGAAGGTATCTGAAACGAAGAAATGAATTTTAGCAAGAGAATCAGCGCCTGACCAATGGCGCTGTTTTTATTGTAGGGGATCGTGAACCGAAAATGAATAACACCATCCAATTGGCTAAAAATCGTTTGACGAGAATTGGATCGGGTAAAAAAGGTGTTCGCTTTATTCTGATATCTGGATAAGTGGAAGGGTACAACCTATAGGAGTTAAGATATCTACTATTGATTATTCGGGATGCATTAATTTTGTTAGTGGATGGACAGCACAAAAGGTATTTTAGGTGCTGGCAATCGGGAAGCAGATAAATTCTCGACAACATGTTTTGACGAACGGGAAAAATATTCCGAGGGATAAATTTCTTGGAGGAATAGATGACATCCATAAAAAGAATGGTTTTTGGGAAGATGATTGGAATTTTATGCGGGGCTGTACTAATGATCCTCATCCTTGTTGGAGCCAATCCAGTCCAGGCGCGCCCCCCCGTCAGCGAGGCAGGGAATATGGCTCACAAGGTGCTCCCACAACAGGAAAATATCATCGAGATCCCCGGGCAACCCCTTCGGATCCAGGTTGGGCTGGATGGGAGCCTGCAGGTTTATCATGAAAAGTATGTCAGTGGAGCCACGTATGGTTCAGCCGGCAGTGGTTTCTTTATTGCTTCAGGACCAAACATCTATGGCCCGAACCACATTTCTTTCGTATATTCAAGCAAAGACGGGTTATCTGGGAACGGTTCATCTGGTAACCCATTTCGGGTCGTCTCACGAGGACAGATCCAAAGTGACGCAATGCTGCTGGAAGTCATCCAGACTGTAACCTATATCAACGGGAACAACTTTTTTCAACTTAAATGGGAAATTTCAAACGGGGGAAGCGGCAAGACCTGTATCAAAGCTTACCACGCGGCGGATTTATATTTTGCCAATGATGACTTCGGGATTGGCTATTATGATCCCCGGAGTGGAGCGGTGGGCGGCTTCAACCAGGCACGGGATTGGTACATGGTTTTCATCCCCAACCCCAAGCCCGCACATTATGAAGAAGCGTTTTATTCGACCATCTGGGATCGCGTGGGAACTGCAGCGGACCTCCAGGACTCAATTGACACGAATTACATCGATAATGGTGCAGCGCTTCAGTGGGATACCTGCCTGCAGGGCGGCCAGTCATTGACGGTCGGCGACCAGTGGAGCTTTGGGGTATCTGAAGCCGAGGTGATTCACCCAGGAGGAGCGGTGGCACCATTCCGTCAACCAGGTCCGCTAACACCTGCGATCACGACCTACATTCCCACCCCTCTCGATATATCCCTGGATCCAAAGGTGATCGGTTCAAATCTGCTCCTGGCAGCCATTGCGATGATCGTTTTCACAATTGCGTCTGAAATTCTCAACCGCACGCTGGTAAATAATGAGACATTCCTGCAACAAATCTTAAAACCATTTAAGAGGGTTGGCGAGCTGACAGAACGCCTCAACATCACCAAGCGCCTGGGGCACCCAATATGGTTCGAGATACTAAAACTCATCCTGGTGACATTGATATATGGATTCATTTTCTCCCTCCTCGAGCCCGGTTGGAAACCCTTCAGCCTGACGGGAGTTTTTCTATTCATCACCATGGTCATTGCTTATGGTTTCATTGGGTTGGCAGATGATATTATCCAATGGGCTGCTGCGCGGCGTTGGAAGCTGCCTTCCAGCCTGACTATCCGCCCAGGCAACCTGATCCTCGTGGTAGCCTCCACCGCTTTTTCACGGGTCTTTGGGATACTCCCCGGTATCATGTTCGGCACTCCAGAGGCATTCGATATAAATGAGACAGCCCTGAAAGATCGGAAAACAGAGAATGCCCTACTGAGAGTGGCTGCCGGAGTTTTGTTCCTGATCTTATTCAGTGCCTGGCTGCCCACCACCCTGACCGGGTTGTTATTACGGGTTAACTTACCGAATTTCATATCAGTAGTGATCGGGGGGATGGAAAGTTTCCTTTTATTGGTATTTGCCATCACAGTGCAAAATATCTTCCTGCAAATGCTGGCCCTGCCAAACACGTTCGGGCAAGCGCTTGCCCGCTGGAACAAGCCAACTTGGGCGGCCTGTTTATTCGCGGCTGCAATGCTTTTCCTGCACACTCTGCTCAACCCACGGGGAAGCCTGGCAGAGGCAATGACTTCAGCCAATACCCTTTTCTTCCTGATCACGATCTTTCTGTTCCTTGTATTTACCATCCTGGTGTGGTTATTCTTCAAGGTCGCCAATTCATTGAACAAGGAACCTGGTGTATCCCAACCAGGATTTTCCTCTCCCTCGACGGCTGAGAAAAAATCAAACCTTTGGGTCTGGGTCCTGCTGGGAGCGATCGTGGTGTTATGCTTGTGTCTGATCGTGACCGCCGTCATCGTTTATATTGTCCTGCAGCGTAAATAGAGGGAATTATTGAAATTTCGGGGAGAGGAGGTAAATTGGCAAATTTAATCTGGGATAACCAATCCAACCATGGAACCACTTGTCATTCAGAGACTGGGGGCAACAAAAGATCCCCCAAAGGACTCCATGGTTCTCTGTAACCTAACCATAAATAATCATTAAACCATCAAAGCCAGAAATCTTTCTATATCATAAGTTGCCGACTGCGCGGCAGGTGCCACGCGCCGGGAAACGCCAAAATATTGATCGAAACCGTGAACGGTGTTGGGAATCTCTATGTAAACCGAGGTTGCGCCAGCCTCGCGCAGGGCTTGGTGCAAGTGACGCCCATGGGATGCATTGACTATGAAATCATTTTCAGCAAATATCTGCAAAGTGGGTGGACAATCAGAACGCACATGAACAATCGGTGAAGCCATGTGATAAATATCCGGTTTTTCTTTTAACGTGCCTCCAAGAAGATAAACCAGCAACAATGGTCCTCCAGGCATATTGGCATGACGGTAGGCAGGAAAGACACGCATACGGGTCAGGAACTTGTCCAACCAGGTCCTGTCAAAAAAATGCGGGCGAATATCGTCTGTGATTTGTGAACTGTATTCAGGCTGTTTGCGATTTGATTGTCCATATTCGCGAAAAAAGGCACTCATGTCGGTCATCCCAAACATCGAGACCACAGCCCGGACTGAAATTTTATCCTGTGGGGAAACAAATTGAAATGCCGGATGATCAGCAGCGTAACCTGCAAGCAATGCCAAATGAGCCCCTCCCGAAACCCCCATCAGTACAATGCGATCTGGATTGATTTGATATTCCGAGGCATGATTCTTCATCCAGACTACAGACTGTTTGACATCACCCAACATGCGATTTAAATCCGCCCCGGGTGCCAGGGAGTAAGCGACATCCATGATCACATGACCCTGACCCGCCAATCGACGAAACAACGGTTGGGTCAGGAAATCTTTGTCCAGAGCCTGCCAGGCTCCCCCGTGAAAATATATGAGCGCCATACCTGTATGGGGAATTCCCATTGGGGGCTGCCAAATGTCGCACAAAAGAGGTTCTTCGGTTTTTCCAGATAATCCAAGGTCGATATTTCGCTGCCCCGGCACAGCGGGAGGGGCAGGTTGAATTAATCGATAGCGTTTTGAGGCCAAACGAGCCTTCAAATCCGGGGGAATTCGATCCACCCATCCCGCCCCAAAGGTCTGTTCAAAGGGATCATGCTGGCGGGTGACCAGGATCGTAAAGCGGATTCCCAATAAGGCGCCGAAGAATCCTGCCAGAACTGCTGGGTAATCCTTGACCAACCATCCAAGGGATGCCCCCAAAACTCCCAGCAGGGCAAGAAATGGAGCCCAGGCGCCGGCCCACAAGATCGGCAACCAAAGAATCCCACCGATCACCCCGGAAGGGCATTTGACCAATGTCCAAAGACAACAAACCAATGATAAAAAACTGAGGATTCTCGACAACTGCGTCAAAAAAATCAACATTTACTTCCCCCCTTGTGAATAATCTGCCGCCCGGGAGAGTGAATCTCCACCTGATTTTTCAGCATGTGAGTGAGTCTCATAGATAATGAATTTGCGCTCCAACTTGACGATGTAACCCGCAACCAGGCGTTTGAACTCCCCTGTTGTTAAGTGATTCTTTTCGCCGATTTTTATTTTCGCAACGGATAGACCTAGGATAACCGTGATCCCATTGTAACCACGCATGATCCCATAATTGTTGGTCAGGGACTCGCAAATCAACTCCACTTCATTGAGTGGATACCTGTCCTTCCCCATCATCTTTCGAAGCCTGTGGACACAAAGGCGGTCAAGCACCAGCGCCAAGTTGTTATCGAATACCCTTTCGAAATCTTCCAATGTAAAGTAGAGAGTTTTATCGGTCGCCAGGCGCGCTAGGGCATTACCATATTCTTATTCCTGGCAATTTGCTCGTGGATGACAGCCATGCCATGATCCAATTATTTTATAACAGTTTCATTTTACGCGGCTCATGAACCGTAAAATGCAGCAAAGCCCAACTCAGGGTCCCGATGATTGCTGAAAGGATAAACAATAATTGGTAACTTACAGCACCGGCCAACCAGCCGCCAATCAAGGGGGCTACAGAGCCTGCAATCCCCGGGAGGGTGTTAGCCAGACCGATATAGGTGGGGCGGTTTTCCGGATCGGTAAATTCATATACAATGGAAACGCCCGAGATAAAGCTGCCCCCGTTGACCGCTCCTCGAAAGAAGAAGATCGGGTAAAACCAAATGGGGTTGGGGGCGATAATCACCAAAACGAGGGAGATGACGCTCAATGCCAGGCAGAGTTCCAGATTTAATTTATGACCCTTGCGGTCTGCCAGGAATCCAAAAAAAAGGTTAGCCAGCGCCAATCCGACCTGCATGGAGATCACAAATCCACTCGCCTGGGCATCCGACAAATTCCAAAACTTTACCGTATAAACCACCAGAAAACCGGTTGCCATGCCACTCAATGTAAAAACGATCTGTGACAACAGATACATGCTGAAGTTGCGATCTTTACGCAGGATTCCGGGCAAGGAGCGCAGGTATTCCGTCTGGGAGACAGGCGGCTTGCTGCTGTGAACAACCGGTTCGCGAGCAAGAGAGAGGAAGATCCAGGAGATGAAAATTAGGACGGCTGCTATGGCGAAAGAATAAATAAAACCGAATGGGAAAGTATATTTTTCAAGCATAAAGGGTACTGCCAGCGCACCCAAGATACCTGTTCCGTTACCGAGAAAATTGGTAATTCCAAAGAATCGCCCACGTTTTTCCACGGGAATGATCTTGGCGATCATATCCTGCCAGCCTACAATGATGAATCCCGCCCCAAAGGTGTGCCAGGCATATAACATAAGGAAGACAACCAGAGCAACCAAAGGACGGCTGGCAGCCAGGAAATATGCAGTTGGAGCAAGCAGGATAATTGGCAGACGTTCGAGAAAAAAGCCGAGGTTCACCGGGAAGAACTTTTTCAGGGGTGCCCTCCCGATGGCATTCGCGGTAAAGAGCTGCGGTATGAGGTATCCAGCGGTGGTGATAAAGGGGATCAAACCAATTATTATCGGGTTGTTGGTGAAATGGCTGACGTACAACGGAAGGATGATAGTTGAGGCGATAAAGCTAATACCAAACCAAAAGAACACCCCATCCAGGGAATTGACCCAGAAATTCCAGCGATAATTACGCTCGATTTGCGGTTGAACATCGGGATTGGCAGTGATGGATTCGTTCACAGGTACGGGTCCCTTTTTTCCTAAGGAGGGAAATATACTATTAAACTTTCACTCAAGAGTAAAAGGAAAAGTCTCGTAATATTGGATCCGCCCATTTCACGCAGTGTTTGAAGAACTCACGCCACTTGGGCATCGTGGAACATTAACGGGTTAACCGTCCATGCACCGTCAGGGGAAAAATTCCCCAATTATCGGGATTCAAATCAGCACTTCATAAGAATAATTCCCGATAATTAATTCATAACGGCTGATTATACACAAGTATTACATATAAATATAANNGAATCGAGATGTGTTATTAATGGTACAGCGCTCTGGTTGTGGTGTGCGGGAAATAGGATTTCCCCGTTTGTCTTCAAATGGGTGTCGGGTTTCCACCAAATCCGTCCATGAAAGACTTATCCCACCAGCCGCGAGCGAACAGCGATCAAATCTTCCGGACCCACCCCACCTTTGGCAAGATAGTTGTCAATGTCAAGCCCTTCAAGTGCACCAAGCAGCGCCTCTCGAATGGATGAATGCTCGCGCACAAGAAGCTCATCCCGGTACGTATCGGAGGAAATGGCATAATCCGCAATAATATCAACCGGCAAAACACCCGCAAGAGCGAGCAATAATAATGCGATGATGCCTGTACGATCATTTCCACGGACACAATGAAAAAGAACCCCACCAGGTTGAGCCCGCGCGATGGCAGTGATGACTGCCGCGTGCCGCTCCGGCCATCGAAGAAGCGCATCCCGATAATATAGCGGCGTACACCAAAGATCTGTGGCAGCCCACTGCTGCAGAAATTCTTTATCCGTAATGTCTTCTATTGCCACCCGGATTGTAGCAAGATCAGGATAAGGGGGGATTATATCGAGCTCGTCTTCCACCTTGCCAATCGTGCTGAGGGAAATAATGGTCCGAATGCCATGGGCATAAAGCGCTGACCATCCCGCCGGTGTGAGCCTGGCAGGCGTATCCGAACGAACAAATGCCCCCCAACAAGTCATGCGACCGTCAGCGGTCTGTAAGCCGCCGAGATCGCGAACATTGGAACAACCATCCCAAACGAGAATTCGATCATTCATTTTCCGACCACTCCTGTACAGTGCTTAATTTTTGTGACGCCGATCTAAAATCCGGGCAAACGGTGTCCAGCCCGCATATAATTCAGAAATTACTATTATTGTCCTGGTTATTAAACCAATAATCCCGGCTCGTGGTCAAAGTTCTTCTTGTCGCACTTGAGCTAGTCTCGACCTGAATACCAATCCAACACTCGCAGGGCACGGAGGGTAATCCATTTGCTTGGTCGACCTTCCTCCGCGTCCATCTCAAGCGGCATCACGCCGGGGAATCGGATGTCGAGCGACCATCGTCCTTCACTGTCGCTCTTCGAAGCGACCAGGTCGATCGCCTCTGCCGCACGGGCATCGGGCGTTACACCGGCATTACGCAAGTAATCGAGCCCTCGCAGCACATCATAATGCCACCACGTCGGGAAGGCGAAGCAGGTGAACGCGGTGCCGCCTTTCCGATCCTGCTTGATCACCTCGCCGGTGGACCGCCTCCTCAGCATGCGTCGTTCGAGAAGGTATTCCTGCCCCCGTAGACGGACTTCGGTAACCTCGGGGGTGCCTCCGCCCGCCTTTTCATGCTCGAGAAGAGCCTCCAAAACGCAGATCGTGGTGTTGAACGATGACCGGGTTGACCCGTTCTCTGCCTCGCAATTCCAACCGCCATCGGGTAACTGCTCACCGAGCAACCGGTCGATGATGCCTTGAATGTCCTGACCGAAATAAGCACCCACTGCCCCCACCTGCCCGTTGATGCACGGCTCGACCTCCCCTTCGAAGAAGGCGTTGCTGTCACATTCTTGGGGACCGCATCCCCGCCAGGTCACCAGGTCGCGGACGAGGCTTACCACCCTGCGCGCTTCGGTGCCGGATGGATCCAGACCCAGATCCCGCAGCAGCATGAGAACATGCATCGTGGAGTTCCATCCATTGTTCCATGCCGCTCCACCCCACCGACCGTCGCTTCCCTGCAGAGAGAGCAGCCGCGCGCCCCAGCCCCCGGTAGCGACCCTTGCCCGCTCGGCTGCGACCTCCATCGCGGGCGCATCAGTCAGATCGCGCATCACCTGCCAGCGGATCGATGGGTCAGTATCAAGCAGCCAGCGTATCACAGATCTGCCTGGTTTTGGGAATTGCCGTTTTTGTGGATTAGTCGCCATCTGTCGGTTACGCTCCCTGTGAATTCCCGACCCCCCTGAATTTACTGATCGTTTAATCCTATTCCATTTAGAATTGATTGAATATATTTTTCAATCCTTGACTCCCTGGTCTTGGATTGTTTGGGTGCAGAAAAATATAAAAGGTATGCCCTTTGCCGTCCCGGGGTCAATGCTTCAAAAGCATCTTGCAGACCGGGAACTTCCTCCAACTTATTAATAAATTCTTCAGGATAGTTGAATTCTGCAGTCTTTTTATAATTCAATTTCAAACCGGATTTTTCCACTTCAATGGCTTCAAAAATATAGGCTTTCAAGATGGACTGCAACTCAACAATTTCCCGAACATTGGTGAACCGAATCTGGCGTGCTGCCTGCACATTCTCCGTTTGTTGGATCAGGTGACCTTGAACATCCTTTAACAGAGCGCCTTTGACAAACAAAAGCGCACAGTATTCTTTAAATCCATGCATTAAAACTATGTTTTTATTCTGAAATGTGTAACAAGGAACCCCCCACTTCAATTCTTCGGTCAGCTGGCAGTCAAGGATGATCATTCTCAATTTCTTATACTCTTCCTGCCATTGATTGGCTTTACTGATAAACACATCTACTTTAGGATTCATTTTTTGATCCTCCGAAAACAAGTGGGTTTCTATCTGCCATCAATTTCATTTCATCCTTTGCTTTGGTTCGGGTAATTCAACCAAAGATTCAAGGATTCCCATCCAATGAAATATCCAACGGTTTACCGATGGTATCATCCAAGATAACATGAGGAAATGTCGGAATCTGCTCTGCTGAAACGCCCAAGTCGTGATACAGCGCCACGAACTCGAGCACAATGTATTATATTCAATAATGAGATGAATAAACAATCACTGAGTACTTCAAGGAAAGGCAAATTAGCTCCGCACAGAGGATTTGAACCTCGAACCTCCCGGCAGGACAGCGGGACGATGTAGCGGTTCGCGGTTCAAGTCCTAGCAGAGGCAAATTTGATCGCAACAGCTTGGTTCAAGTGCGGGGCAATATACTTGTGGTTTGAATTAACGATTGGCAGAAGGAAGTGTACAAGTGTATTGAGCGGAATTCTTTCGAGGTGAGAAAATGCTTGTAAATCGCATGCTTGAAGGGTCTCAACTATCCGCTAATATTAGAATTCCGTTAGGCAATTTCCACTGAAAATTGGCCGCCATAACCTGCTTTCATAATCAAATTCCTTCAATCCGTTGAATGACTTCCACCGCATTTGCGATTCCATCTTCTGCTTGAATTTTCGAACCCAGTTCGGCTGCACGTTGACGCATGGTTGTATTCGTTACAGTTTCCAGAATAGCCTGTGCGAGCCGGTCAACGGTCAGTTTTCGACGCGGGATTGGTGCAGGTCCAACTCCGAGTTCTTGAATACGCCGACCCCAAAAGGGTTGGTCCCCAAAAAAAGGAACGACAACAGAGGGAACACCAGCCTTAAGCCCAGCGGCAGTTGTGCTTGCGCCACCATGATGAACAACAGCAGATACACGAGGAAAGAGCCAGGAATGTGGAACAGAGTCAATCATAAAAATTGAGTCTGGTATATTCGCTCTTTGTAATCCGCCCCAGCCAGAGAGTAATATGGCACGTTGATTAATTCGTTCCAATGCTTGAATGACTAAATCTGCTGTTTGTTCAGGTTTTCGATTACTCATGCTGCCGAACCCGATATATACAGGAGGAGAACCCGATTGTAAAAAATCAACCAGTGCAGAGGGCGGTTGCCAATCATCTGCTTCTTCCACAAACCAATAACCAGTGATATGAGCACTTTCATTCCAGTCCGATGGAGCAGGTATCACCGAAGGACTAAATCCATAGAGAATAGGCATGCCGTGTGCAGGCTTGGAATTGTAAGGTCCTGAAATCGGGGCAGGAGGAATTCCCAATACTTTCTTTCGTGCAAGTGTATCTGCTGATCGGAATCCCTGCCACATGAGTTGACGAGTAAGATGATGTGACAAGCGACTAAGTGAAGCGGGAAGTTTTGGAGCAAGAACGCTGGAAAAGTCTTGGGTTGGAGTGAAAGGCACTACATAGGCTTGAAGAAGTGAAAGATTCAATTTTTCGGCAATTGCCAAGCCAATATATAACCCTCCCATTCCGGCTAATACAATATCCATACCTTCTGCCGCAGCTAAACCACATTCGGCAAAAGAAAGTGCTTCACGTTGGGCTTCTTTTGCCATTTGCGCCAACAAGAAAAGGAAATTTCCTTTTTCGATCCGCTCCCGCATTTCATTGTTCTCAACAATACTCTTAACATCACTGTCAACCGACCAGAATTCCAGACCGTATGACTTAACCAATGATTCGAAGTTTTGATGACTTACGAATCGGATTGCATGCCCTGCATTTTGTAAGCCTGTTCCTAAAGCAATATAAGGCTGAACATCTCCGCGACTTCCTGGGGCGATAATAACAATCTTCATAATATTCAAATTCCCTTTACCGTTTTTATTTTTTATACATGAGCAGGAATACAAGAGGTTGTCTAACTATAATTCGAGAAGAGGATTCACAAAACTTATAATTTGGATTATTAATATATCCAGTATATCAAATGTCATAGGTATAAAAATACCATTGTAAATAAGCGGGGGGCTATTATCCTCCCGCAAGTGCAGCCCCCTTCGCTACGCTACGGGGACTTTCGCCGGGACGATGGAGGGGTTCGCAGCTCATGTTCTATAAGAGGGAAAAATAGAATAAATAAGCGACGTATTGTCTTCAGATACGTCGCAAAAGACTAAGAAGCTCCTCGGTGTCAAGGCGAGGCGCACTTGATCTCAACGGTTTGGC
>DBFP01000005.1 GCA_002294405.1 Anaerolineales bacterium UBA877
ATGGGTGTCTACCAGGTGGAAGGGGATGAATCAGCCTCGTTCCTCGATTCAGTTGTCGCCAACGACTGCGGATCGCTGCTTCCGGGTGAGAGCCTTTATTCCCAGTTTTTGACACCCGATGCAAATGTGATAGACGATACCCTTATTTACCGGCGGGCTTGGGATAAGTTCCTCGTGGTGGTAAATGCCTCCAACGATGACAAGGATCGTGCCTGGCTGGAAGCGATCCTGGAGGGCAGAGTGAAGGTGGATAACGCCCGTCCCGCTGCGCGCTCCTATGGTTACAATGCCGTTCTGCGCAACCTGCGGGATCCTTCAGCAGGTGCCGACATGCGTGTGGATATTGCCCTGCAAGGACCAAAAAGCATGGAAATCCTGCTGGCAATGGGTGTCAATGCTGAGGCACGCCGCCGCATCATGGCGCTTAAGCGNNATCGGGCTGGGGGCACGCGATTCCCTGCGCACGGAGGCCGGTCTGCCCCTCTACGGTCATGAGATGGGCGACGGTTCTGGCAAGATGGGGCATCCTGACCTGGGAGTGGGCGAATCTGGTTTTGGACCTTATGTGAAAACCAGCAAGCCCTGGTTCATCGGACGGGCTGCCTATATGGCTCTCGAACAGGCACGCAGGGGTGTGGTGGCGCGCTTCCGCTTTTCTGAAAAGGGCGTGCGCATGGCACACAACGGCGACCCGCTTCTCGACAAACGGGGTCGGGTTATCGGCTGGGTGACCAGTTGCGCGGCAGACACGGAGGGATATTTAACTGGGCAGGCTTATCTCGAATTAAAGTTTGCTGCTGAAGGAACGCCCATCTACGTGTATCAATCTGCGCCCGACCAGACCGGTCCCGCTCCAGCGGGGATGAAAATGGGCGACAAGGGTCTTCTTCCCACAGAAGCGGTGGTGGTCAGCAGGTTTCCTGCCCTCTAAGAGGATGAGGCTGAATTAAATAGATAATTCATGCAAGGTGGAGAAATCCCATGTCTTTCGACGAGAACTTGTCTGATCGCATCCGCACCGTGCTCGGTCCACTCCCGAACTTGGAAGAAAAGAAAATGTTCGGCGGAGTCGGGTTCCTGGTTAATGGCAACCTGGCCTGCGGGGTTCACAAGAACGAGCTGATCGTGCGCGTGGGACCGGAAAAACATGCTGCCGCCTTGTCCCGTCCACATGCCCGCATTTTCGATATGACCGGTCGCCCGATGGCAGGCTGGGTCATGGTCGCTCCCGATGGCTGCACCAACGAATCCGACTTAAAAGCATGGGTCGATCAAGGACTGGCGTACGCCCGTTCACTTCCGGTAAAGAAAAAATGAGGAGGCCGCACTTGGGGGGTTGTCAAATCAATTATTTAATATGGATTCACCCAACTATTTTTCTATGCAAGGAGGAAAAGACACCATGAAAAAAACATCCAATCTTTTTTGGGGAATAGCCCTCATATTGTTGAGTGTTCTGTTGCTGGCTGACCGTTTGGGCTTCATAGATTTTTCGAAAATCTCTGACAATGGCTGGGTTTTCATATTTGGCGGGGCTGCAATCCTGTTTTTTCTGGTTTACTTGCTAAATGGCATCAAGAATTGGGGCTGGCTTTTCCCGGTGTTGATCAGCGCAGCACTTTGTGTAACCGTCTGGCTCGCCACCAATAATTTCGATGGAGCCTTCCTGGGTGCACCCATCTTGGCTGCTGTTGGCATTCCATTTTATGTCGGTTTTGCTCTTAACCGCAGGAGTTGGGGACTGCTCATTCCAGCCTGGGTTCTAACCATCCTAACAATCATGACCGGGATGGCCGACAGGGTCGACGGCACCTTAATCGGTGGGTTGTTCCTCCTTTCTGGTGCGTTGCCATTCCTGATCGTTTTTCTATTAAACCGGACCCGGCGCTGGGCGTTGATCCCAACCTGGGTATTATTCGTCCTTGGGGTGGTCACCCTCATTTCCAGCCATGTGAACGGGAACCTGGTGGGATCATTGTTTTTGTATTCGGTCGCGCTGCCTTTCCTGGTGGTATACCTGGTGGATCACTCCCGACGTTGGGCGCTCGTCCCGGCCGCGGTCATCGCCATCATTGGCACTTTTCCACTCCTCTCCATGCTCATCATTGGTGATGCCGCTGGGGCGGTTGGGATGTTCTTGTTCGCCCTTCCTTTTTTTATCGTCTATTTCCGTTGGAAGGAAGCCTGGTGGGCGTTTATCCCGGCGGGTATCTTCACGAGCATCGGGCTGGTGGTTGTCGTTTCGATTTTTGTTCCCGAAAACCAGGAGAGCTGGAGTGGCATACTGACTGGCTTGGTGCTGCTGGGTTTTGCCCTAACATTCGGCCTGCTTTGGCTGCGCCGGTCTCAACAACCGACCCATTGGGCTTTGTACCCTGCCACGGCCCTCCTTGCCGCTTCTCTCCTGGCATTTATTTTGGGAAAACATTTCCAGGATTACTGGTCGGTTGTTTTGCTGGTGGTCGGCATTATGATGGTCGTTGCCAGTTTGCTTCCAAAGAAATCCAAGGAACCGGCTCCCCCATCAAACCCTTCCTGATCCCATTCCAATCCTGTCACCATCCATCCTCACAAAGGTGAACAGGAAGTTGTAAATAAAAGGGAATTATCGTTGCATATCTGCGCGGCTCCAGATTCCTTTTCACGCTGATAGCTCTGCCCCACAAAACTGAAATCGGTAAGTTCCTGAATATCATATAGCATATGAATTGGGTCATCGAATCTGAAAACCTGGGGAAGCGCTACGGTAAATTAAACGCCGTCGATGGTCTTTGTCTCCGGGTTGGCCAAGGGGAGATCTATGCCTTCCTGGGTTTGAACGGGGCTGGAAAAACGACCACCCTGCGCATGCTCCTGGGAATGATCAAGCCCACTACCGGCA
>DBFP01000046.1 GCA_002294405.1 Anaerolineales bacterium UBA877
AGCCAGTCCACCTCCACCAACGGGTCATCTTGGGTGAACTTGTGACCGCCCAGTTCGAGGTTCCATATATTGTTGACAGTGATGCCCCCTTCCAGGCCGATGTAGCGGTCCGTGGCCTGGCCTGTCCAGGAGGGTATGCCCATGGCTAAGTTCGCACTGAACGCCTCGATCGCATCAATCCCGACGGCAAGGTCACCGAAGGTCTTATCGGTAAAGATCGCATCTTCGGTAAAGACGGCTCGGAAAGCCTGATCATCCCCCGAAGACCAGACCTCCCCTTCTGCGATGATCAACGCCTCGAAGGTGGAGGCAGTGCTCTCCACTTCTGTGAGAGAGACAGGCGCCCGCGGGAGGATTGTCGGAGTCGGCGGAGGCGGGGTCGCAGAAGGGATAGGTGTGACAGTCAGGGCTGGAGCAGGCTGGCATGCTGCCAGAAAAACCAGGATGATGATTGTTGTTCCAAGAATTTTTTGCATGGGATTTCTCCTTTTCCTTGTATCAAAAGGAACCATGTGTTGAATGATATGGGCAGGTACATGCAAGCCTCTAAGAATGGTCTGTCTATTTCCCAACCTCGATGGGTCCAAATGCACCAAGTTTTGAAGTGTCACCTGAATCCGTCATGCGGGCACACACGATAAAAAGTGGTTCACCGCTATACGTTGGAATCTCGCGCAGGTTATAGGAATAAGTATGACTACCCCCAGCCGTCTCATGTACTCCGCTAATTACAATGAGCCAGGGCGGTTGTTCCATTGTTGGCCAGGCCTGGAGATCTTTAATGGTTTTTCCCTCTACCAGCCGGGCAAGGGCATAACCGGACTCCGTGGGTTTCTGCTCATTGAGGACCAAGTTGATCATGAACTCTCCATACGGGATTGTCATCGGGCCATCCAAAGTGCACTCCATTTCGTTGATTGTTAGGGTCAGGATCGGAATTGGGATTGGACTTGGTGTTAAAGTCAGCAATGGTGTTGATGTGGTGGTGGGCGTCCACGCGGCCTCTGTCTTCGCAACTGCTGTCTGGATCGCCTGGGGGCTAGGCGCACAGGCAACCAGCAGCATGACAGTGGTGATAAGAAGGATAACCTTTTGGAACATCATCTTGAATTTCATGCCTTCCTCCTTTTGGTTTGGAAAAGTTGTTCTGTTGGATAGATCTCTGTCTGCCCGACTTGAAATGATGATACAGTCAGCGATCGACCGCAAATGAAAAGCTGGTCATTTCTAAACCTCAATCGATCCAGATGCATCCACTTTCTGATTCTTAGAGCATCACGATCAACGACAACCACAACTTTGACGAATGACCAGTTCTGCAGGCAGGATTATCTGTTCAACAGGCAGCTTTTTCCCATCGATCAGGTTCTGAAGCATTTGCATCGCCTCCAGACCCAGTTGGCGGGCTGGCAGGGATACCGTGGTCAAGGCAGGAACGACCAATTCTGCAATTGCGATGTCATCGACACTGGCCAGCGCCATCTCCTCCGGCACCTGCCTGCCGTCAGCTTTGAGCGCTTTCAATACACCCAGGGCGAGTGTGTCCGCGATCGTGAAGATGGCCGTGGGAGGTTCGCCAAGTGCCAGCAACTGCCGGGCCCCAAGTTCTCCTGCAGCCATATCAAAGCCCGGGACGCGGGCAATAAGGGACTCGTCCTTCGCCACCCCAGCCTCCAGCAAGGCACGGGAGTAGCCCTCGGTCAACGGGATGACATTGGCACTCTCTTCGATATATGTAACCAGGCCGATCCGACGGTGACCATGTTCGACCAGATGCCGGACGGCTTGATAGCCCGCATTTTCAAGGTCGAAGTTCACAACCGGACCATTGCATCCTGGACTGTCCACGGTCACGATTGGGAGGAACACGGCGGGTTTCTTCGCCAGCATGTCGCGAATATCAAAGGAGGCGATGATGATGCCATCCACATTCCTGGCTGCGAGCTGAGCGAAATAGCGTAAATATCTCTCCGGACTTTCCCGGGCATCACAAACAAACAGCAAGAGCTGCTCACTGCTGATGACCTCTTCCACTCCTTCCAGGAAGGCATGATAGAAAGGATTTGCCATACCGGGCAGGATGACTCCAATGGTGTATGTGCGGGTCTTTCCGGCNNGTATGCATATTGATCCCAAGCTGTTTTGCATGTTTGCGCACCGAGGGAAGGCTGTCGCCGGGTTTCAACTGCCCGCTGGCGATCAGCCAGGTGATCTGACGATGCAGTTGTTCTGACAACTGTTCACCCAGCCGGGGATCAAGGGATATTTTTGGGGTTTTTTCTGCCATTGAGGTTCAAGTTTCTTGCCGAATAATTGTTATAGTATATTATAACAGTTAATAATAAAAGCAAGTAAACAATCAAGACTTGGATTGACCACCAGTCAAAATGATTATAGCGAAGGGATCTTGAGTGATTTACTAAAGTCACAGAGGACCGCGGCCTGCGACCCGGGCCTCGGGTGAACCAATAAAAATCGGAGGGATCAAGACAAGGCAAGCTATAATTCATTCAGGAGAGAATGATCGTTGCAGGATGGCATCCGCTTGGTGATCGTACTGCTGAACAGGAATAATGGAGCCTCTGATGAAAAAAGAAAAATACCCGATATTGGAATTTGACGATACGCCGATTGCAAAGATCGAGCCATCTTTCTCCCATAAGAAAACCGCAGGGTATGAATCCTGTGTGATCCCCTTTTTCCGTGAAGTCCTTGAAAAAAAGGAAAAGCAGGGATCGATCAGGGCTGTCCAGGCATTGAATTGTGAGACCCTGGATCTTCCGATCTATGAAATGGAGACCATGGGCAAAAAGGTGCATTTATTTCCGGGCTATGTTGGCGCTGCCGGCTCGGCTGCGTTCCTGGAAGAGCTGATCGCCCTGGGATTCACCAAATTCATAGTCTGCGGCGGCGCGGGCGTGCTGAGGAAAGACATCGCCGTCGGGCACCTGATCATCCCAACATCCGCGGTACGGGATGAGGGTGTTTCCTATCATTATCTCCCCCCGGCGAGGGAGGTCGAATGCAACCCGGAAGTGGTCGCAAAGATCGAGGCAGAGTTTAAGAGATCCGGTATCGATTATATAAAGGCTAAAACCTGGACCAGTGATTCGATTTACCGGGAGACAGAGAAAAAGATCGAACTGCGAAAATCGGAAGGCTGTGTTACGGTGGAAATGGAAGCGGCGGCTTTTTTTGCCGTGGCCAAATTCAGGAATGTAAAATTGGGCCAGATCCTCTACGGTGGGGATGACCTGAGCGCGGTTACGTGGGACAGCCGAAAGTGGCACAGCCGTGTGGATATCCGCGAAAACCTGGTGGATATTGCGATCAGGACCTGCATTTCATTATGATGGGACCGGGGACATCCTCCTGAGGGGAGGAACCTGGGCCGGGAGGTGGGAAGATGAGCGAGCAAGCCCCATAACGCACATCTACGAAGCTGTGAACTATTAAAGAACATATTGTTTTTCCAGCCACCCTCTCGTCTGTATTATCCCTATATACAGTATTCCCTTGGGGGTATATTAACTTTAGAGTCTTTATTGTCTACATGGCGTACCAAAAAATATCCCTTGGGATTATTTAGTTTTCAGGAATGTGAGAGGAATTGTCTTGTTGATCACAAACAAAATAGACACTTCATAATTTTTATAATTAAGACAGTTGGAAGAACACGAGATGTTCATGGTCAATCCCATAGTCATCTTATTACTTTTTAATCTAATATCCTGTATACTCTGGTTCACAATCATGAGCAAGCGGTTTTTTTGCTAAATGTAGCTTCACTAAGCAGAATATACATTAAGCTCTCGGTTGTTAGAAACATGAGTTCCCCCGAACCGACCACCTCCGAACTGGTAGGACAATGCCTGGCCGGGCAGCAGACTGCCTGGGAGGCTTTGCTCTCCCGTTATGAGCGGCTGATTTATTACACTGCACTGCGAACCGGCATGACCACTGATGAGGCGGCCGACGTCTTTCAGGCAGTTTGCCTCATTTGGCTTGAAGAACTGGGCCGTTTGCGTGACCCCGAGCGGCTTGGCGCCTGGCTGGTCACGACCACACGACGCGAGTGCTGGGCGCGCCTGAAACGCAATCGAGTTGTCGAAGAGGAGGACCCCGAGATGTCGGTGGAGCGGGCGGCTGCCCCGGAAGAATCGCCGGAAGTTCTCGCCGCCCAGGCTGAGGATGCGAACGCCGTGCGGCTGGCGCTCCAGCAATTACCCGAACCTTGTCGCAAACTATTACAGCTATTTTTCTACGATCCAGACCAACTTTCGTATTCAGCCGTTGCACGCCGGCTAAAGATGCCCGCCAACAGCCTCGGTCCCACTCGGACTCGCTGTCTAAAAAAGCTGAGAGAAATTCTGAGGCAAGCCGGCTGGTAACCATGTACGAAATTCACCCTTTTTCGCCTCTTCTTATACGAAGGTTATATGCTTCCCACTAGTAGCCATTTTTCGCTGGATACCCTCACAGAGTTTGTAGATGGCCGCCTGCCTCCTAAGGCCTGGACTGCCGTCTCAGCCCATTTAAATACCGGCTGCCCTGAGTGCTCGGAGCATGTGAATTTTCTTCGTCGCGTTCGGAGCGCGGGACAGACCGAATCCTGGCCCATTCCTCCACGCTCAGTTCATCGTCGTGCCGTTCAGGCTTTTCGCCCCACAGTCCGCCAATTACCGCTCCGGCTGCGGTCTGGTTTGAGACAAGTGCTCACCGCGGCGCTTGCCGTCGCGATTATTTTCATTGGGTTGATGTGGCTTGCGGCTCCAGCAGCAGCGTACGCCGCCTCCGTCAGAGAAGTCAGCGGGCAGGTTGAATTCCGACTTGGCGGTCAGACGGTTTGGCGATCGGCTGCCGCGGGGCAAAAGCTCCTGCCTGGCTCCGAAATTCGTACCTCCGCCCACAGTCAGACTGCACTCGTCTTTCCGAACGGCGGACGACTGCAATTGAGCGAAAACACGCATGTCGTGTTGAATACCCTGACACACCTTAACAAACTATGGCAGATTGCACTGCTCCAGGACGCCGGGCAAACTGACAGCCAGATCAATCCTCAGACCGGCCTTTATCTTCTTCAAACGCCGGCTGGCGATATCGCCGCAAGCGGAACCCGCTTTGGTGTACGCGTTGAGGCGGATGGCAAGACTTTTATCAATGTCCGCGAAGGGAGTGTGACGGCGACCACGGATGCTGGCATGACTAGTATTGAGGCAGGACAATCTGCGCAAATCACGCTTAATGCCATACCAATGGTCGCGTCTTCTACAACCACCGATGACACACCTACGATCATGGATCCAAACTCTCCAACTGCCAGCGGAACCCAAACAAATCATTCCAGCGACACGCCTACCCAGACGCTACAGCCAACGCAGACTGAAGGCACTAATGAAGAGAACCAAGATTCTTCCAACTCTTCTGACGGAGACGGCCAACACCCATAATTTAGTGATCTTGAGTGCGATAATGTACCCAATCCCAGTCACGGCGATGTACGAACTTGGACCTGAACGCCTCTTTTTTATATGTAACAGCTTGTTCGGTGGCTATCACAAGACCCGACAGGAACTTTACCAAAGGAGATAATTATGAAACTGTCAAATCCATTTATGTTCGTGTTGCGCATCACGATGGCTGGAATGATGTGCGTGGCGCTCCTCGGAGCCCTGCACCTGAGCAGGCATACAGCCTTGGCGGCTCCCGCCCATCAAACCACTGGCCTGAACGAGGCAAACGAGAACGTAGAGGAGCAGGAGGGGCAGAACAACGACGTGAACGAAAGCATTGAGAACCAGCAAGGACAAGAGGGGCAAGATGAAATCGATGGGCAAAACAATGACGTGAACGAAAGCGTTGAGGACCAGCAAGGGCAAGAGGGGCAAGATGAAATTGATGGGCAGAACAACGACGTGAACGAAAGCATTGAAGAACAGCAAGGGCAAGAAGGGCAAAACGAAGAGGATGGACAAAATAACGACCTGAACGAGAGCGTCGACACGCAGCCGGACGCCGTCAGCACTCCTTAACGTCAGAGTTAGATCCTGAATGGTAGGGCAAGGTAACCCTTGCCCTACCATTGCTTGTTTCAATACAAGACCATGATGGATGGACAGTCCCGATGAAAAATTCGAGCCTTCGCAGGATTCGGTTGAGGCTGACCGCTCTATGCCTAATAGGCACGGCGGTTATTCTCCAGGCTTGCGGCAGCGAGCTGCCGCCTGTTGTGCCCACCACCATTTCTCTGCCCGTGACCACGGCAGAGGCCGCGGCTTTGCCACAGGGCCAATTATTCGCCGATGACTTCAATAATCCACTCAGCGGCTGGGATGTGCGTCACGATACCGACGCCATCACCGACTACCAAAACGGCGAATTTGTGATTTTTGTCGGCAAGACCAACACTACTTTGTGGTCGATCCCCAATCACTACCTGACAGAGGTGAGTGTAGAAGTGGATGCACGCGAAGTGGCTGGTCCTGACGACAACTTGTTTGGCGTGATTTGCCGCTACCAGGACGCCAACAACTTCTATCGCTTCGTGATCGCCGGCAATGGTTATGCAGGCATCACGAAGCGCGTCGGAGGTCAGGTTATTGTTATTTCCGGTCCCTTACTCACTCGCTCACCAGCCGTGATAAGAGGTCAGGCGAGCAACCATCTACATGCCATATGTCAGGGTTCCCAGTTGAGACTCTATGTAAATGACCAACTGGTTGCGCAAGCCACTGATAGTGACTTTCAGGGAGGCGATGTAGGGCTACTCGCTTCAACGGGCGATCACAAGGGTGTAGAAATTCATTTTACCCATTTTGTGGTTACCCAGCCGTAGATTTACCTTCTCCTATAAAAGGTCAAAAGAAGAAGAATAGACGAAAAAGAAATTCTAGACCATTTTGCCACATCCCCCATCATCTATCCATACATTATGTACGTCAATCCTATAATTTTAAATCTATCATAGAAGAAATAGAGCCAGATCACCAGTTCTAGCTGCATGTGAGCCAAACGATTAAGCATCACTTCACGTGAGGATATAAATGAGATAAGAAATCTGACACATTGCGTCCATCGAAGCAACGATGACTCAGCACCTGGTAAGCCCGCCACAATCTTGACAATAGGTTGTTAAATATTAAGAGAGGAAAATTCCATGAATTCGAATATTGAGGAAGAACGCAAGCTCTTGGTGCAGTTGCTCGATCTGACACGACGAGAGACACAATTGGCCCTCTCTGGCATCGATCCGGAACGTGTTGCCTACAACGACAACTCGACATGGCACGTCCGGGATGTAGTAGGACATCTCGGTGTATGGAATATCGAAGCGGTACATTCGCTGCGAGCGCATGCCGAGGGCAGTGAGTACCACTGCATCGCAGAGGAGAAATATGATGATTACAATGGCTTGGCCGTCGATACGCGGCGCAATTGGAGTATCGAGCAGGTTTGGGCAGAGTATGAGACCTCATGCGACCAACTTAAGTTGCTCGTGGTGACAATGCCAGCCGAAAAATGGAATATTGAGATGTTATACCCTTGGAATGAGTGGGGTACTATCAGGAACTTGATCGAAGTGATGATGAAGCATGATGTCGGACATCGGGAGATCATCCTGGCGGGCTGACAAAGCCTGCGTTGGAAAGGTGGCAGCCATAGCACCCCTGCGCTTTGGTGGGCGATGGTCGCAGGCGACATCGATATTTTCATTCACTTGGGAATCTGTTTCGTTCATAAACATGACATTTTTCTCCACCCCGCCCGCTCGAATGCGACCTTCGTGGCGAGTTTGCGTGTCGCGGAAAAGTAGCTCAAAGAGGGTAATGTAACAATTACTGTGGATCGAAATTGATATTCAATTCAACGGTTTGAAAGACGCCACTGCAGGGATTGTGCGACGACCGGAATCGTCGCCTCCAGATTAACCTTACATCGAAAAGTTGAAGTCGCGCTTTTGCCAGCGCATGGCGAGGACTCCCAAGGCTGCCACGATGAAGAGTGCCTGCAGGCCCACCAGCCAGAGGGGTGCCTGCGAGTGCCACCACGGGACGCCGGGTACCACGAAAATACCGATCAGCAGGTAGGAGAGGGTGTATAGCAGGAGCGGGTTCTTCCCCCAGGCAGCGAAAAAATTTAATTTGAAGCGGGTGAGGTAGAAAATCGAGAAGACTATCCCGCTAAAGCCGAGGGTGATGAGGTCGTAGGAAGCGGAGACGCGCGGCTTGCTGACTGGCACGACCAGTGCCAGAGCGAGACCAGCAGCAAGGGTCAGAGTGGCGGCGAACGGTAACCATTTGCGCCAAGATTCCTTGAGATACAGATCACCGAAGAAAGTAGCGATGATTAGGATGGAAGTCCAGGAGAGGGCACCTGGCAAGCCACCGTGCGTTGAATGTAGGACGAGGTCAAGCCAGAAGGTGTCGAGGAAGAACTGATAGGCAGCAAGCAGCCCCACTCCGATCAAAAGCCGGGTCCAGGGTGGGAGCAGGATGACCAGCATGGTCAGCAAGCCGGCGCAACCGATGGCTTGCAGCACACCCCAGGAGACAGCATACTGGCTGAAACCGAGCATGGTCTCGCCGGCAGCAATGATGGCGCCTAAACCGAGAATGGCGAGGTAGCGGCGGATGAAGTGCCCGATAGTGGCTGAAAAGCCGTCTTTTACCATGCGGCGGCGAAAGGAGAGCCCATAGGTGAGACCAATGGCAAAGACGAAGACCGTCGTGCCGAGGTCGGGAAAAGTCATGCCGATGTCGGTGCTGTGCTTCATCCAGGCGGGAAGGGTTTTAACCTCCATAGCATAGTTGAATATCACCATAATGAGGATGGAGAAGCCGCGGAAGGTGTCAATGGCATGGATGCGGTCTTTGATTAAAGGGGAAGAAGTTTCAAAAGTTGTATTAATCATGTATTCTCCTGATCCGTTTATCCCAACTAGCAAGATTCCACCTTCCCGATGGCAACAGGTGGACTAGGAAAGCGTTGAGAAGATGCCGAGGAAGATGGGGACATCCGTCCCAGCATGAAAGAGGTGGGAAGCCTAGATCGAATCCGTCTTCTGCATGATATAACCCCACACCCGATCAATGCGAGCAAGAGAACATCCGCAAGAACAAATATTTTTGGTGGGTGAATACAAATGTCACTGGCAAACATCACTATTATGCCGCTGGAAAACACGGACAGTATATCTACATTGTGCCGGAGCAAAACCTGATCTTCGTGCGCTTCGGCAGAACTGACCCATACCGCCATTGGGACGATATATTCGAGGGACTTGCAAAGCGTGTGGCTACCCTAAATAAGTAAGGTGAAACAGCTGTGCAGGCGACAATGGAGCAAAATCATGAGCACCTTCTACTTGGTACGCCACGCGCACGCTAATTGGACAATTAACGACTGGAGACAGGGGTGATTTTGCCAATCGGGGTTAAGAAAAAGATTGGCTTACATCTTCGACAGGACATCCGATTTCTTTGCTTCATAATCGCTTTCAGAGATCAACCCCTCATCCAATAATGACTTAAGCTTTTTCAGTTTTTGCTGTACATCCTCCGTGGCTGCAGGGACAGGGCCTTGGTCAATTTGCGATTTCTTTTTGGATCTTTTGCCAAAAAGCATACCAAAACCAAAGATCAAGACGATGAGGAGAAGGATGGGGAGTACACAATATAAAAGCAAGGTTTTGCCGACAAAAGATATCGCGAAGGGAGCTATGCTGCTGGAAGTCCTGCCCTCCACCCGCGCCCCGGGATTTTGATGAACTGCAATTTCCTGGCTCGACAATATGACATCTCCATGAACAACCGCCATGTCTTCCAAGTAAAGGGCCCCGGAGGTTAAAACCACGTCCCCTCCCACTTGTGCACCTTTCCCGACATGCAATTCTCCAGAGGTTAATATGACCGTGCCAGTCACCCGGCTGTTCTCCCCCAGGGTCACTGAACCCGAGGTGACAAACAGGTCACCTCTTAAAATGTCCCCGGGTCTCACAACATAATTGCCCGAAAAGGATGTTGATACGCAACCAGAGAGCAACAGAGTTCCAATTATGAGAATGATTGTCGTCCATTTGGGGTTCATTTTTTCTCTCCTATGACCTGCTGTGTTCACGGCTAATACGAAGTGCAGCTGACGCGCGTATGATGTCTGAAAGATTTCGAGCGGAGCAACCTCTATGGATTTTTGCGCAGCCCCTCAATTTTTATACCAGCTTCCGGTGCGTCAATCATTACGCGATCATCGTCGAAATTTAGTTGATAGGTTACTTTTCCGATGTCAAAGATTTCAAAGACGAAAGTATGTGGATCACTCCAATAGCCGCGTAGGGCCAATCCCTCTGCTGACAATAGATATTTCCCATCCAGACCTATTGGCCAATCGAGGATTTTAGCGCTGCGATTAAGTTTAATATGCAGCATAGCCTGCGAGGAGTCGATGTATTCAAGACTCAAGTTTTCCACACCGGCGGTATTGGGCGGAAAAATGTATACTCTGCTAGATACTATCCTGGCGATTTCGGGGATGGGTATGGATGCCATGGGCGCAGGCGGCTGCAGGATACCGGCAAGTGCTTTTTCCAACTGGGCGACACCCGCCGGATTTGGCGCTAATGACCTCTTTGGATCACCCATTGCTGTCAGCAAGTATGGGACAACCTGATCATATTCCAAACCAGCCCCGGTCATGACTACCACTGCGTTCAAGGATGAAATTACATGCATATACTGACCGCCCCGTCCCTTGGCGTAAAAATCCTGCGGTGAAACCCACCATCCGTAGCCATAAGAATCTTCCCCTGTCTTGGTCTGCGCTTTTACCGAGTCTATTACCCAACCTCTTGAAACGATCTGCCTGCCATTCCAGACCCCATGATTGAGCCATAAATAGCCAAGCCTTGCCAAATCGGTCGGTTTCAGATGCAGATCGCCCCAACCATGGGTGTAACCCTGTGGATCGGATTCCCAGACCACATCTTGAATACCCAGCGGCTCAAAAAAGTATTTGCGGGCGAAGTCGAGAGCGGACATTCCGGTTGATTCCTGCAAGATGGCTGATAGCAGGTGCATACCTGGGCTGTCATAGCAAAACCCCGACCCTGGCTCCTGGGCCATCTTGCGGTCGAGGGCAGCCTGAATCCAGTCCGGAGCGGAACGCATTGCGTCAAGGGTTGCCTCGTCCTTGGCCATGCATCCCGATTCGAATCCATTAACCATGCCCGCCAGATGCCGGACAGTGATCTTCTTTTTATTGGCATCCAAGTTGGCAATGGTCCGGTCCGGGAAGAACGACCACATGGGCTGGTCCAGTTGGATTTTGCCCTGGTCAACAGCGATGCCAATCAAGGTGGTCATTACACTCTTGGTCACAGAGGCCAGATTATGGGGAAATGTGCCGTCATAAGGATAAAAATACCCATCCAGGATGATCGAGCCGTTGCGAATAACCAGCAGGCTGTCAATAGGGATGTTCTGTTCCTGGATAGCCCGCAATCCTTCCGCCAGCTTCGCAGAATCAATACCTTGTTCCTCTGGCGCACTGGTTCGCCATTCCTGGGCAGGAAAGTAAGCGGGAGCGGCGAACTGTTGTGAATGAATCAGCCGAGGGATGAGTACTATTCCCAAAACGACCAGAATGACGACAACCAAAACCCCGAATAGGATTGTGCGCCTCCGCATATCCTCCTCCTTGTTTATTTTTATGAAACCCAACCCGTGTTGTTTAAACGATTTTTAGCATTACGATTTCATCCCAAATGCGAGCCGGAATGGGCGGAACCGGCGAACGATTAAATCGTATAGACCGACGGTGACTATAAAGGAACTCAGAACTACGATCGGGAGTTTCACTGCAATCGGAGCCTCCCACTGAACAATGAAGAAGGCAATCACAATAATCACCGGCTGGTGGAGCACAAAAAAAGGCAGGGCGGCTTCCTGCCCATAACGCAGAGCCCTGTTGGTGAAATCCAAAAAGCGCATCCCAACATAAAGCATGGCGAGAGAATAACAGACTGCGATGATACTAATGAGAAATTGGAGCAGGTGAAACTGAGGGACGTCTGGCGGTCCATAATACCAGGACATAAGCGGGAGGCCCGCCAGGTACATCCCAAGCAAACCCAGAACCACGACTGTCGCAACGATCAGCAGAATCCACCAATCCCTTTGGATGGCGCGGGAAAAGCGGTCATCAGCAAGCAGGATGTACCCCAGGATGAAGAAACACATTTGAAATATAAAATCCGCCCAATCGTGTTCCAAGGGGAAGAAAGGAGCCAGGGCTAGTCTTATGGCGGCAATGGGAATGATGAAAAGGAGAAGACCACCGCGATGCTCACACAAATTTGCCATCCAGGAAAGGATTTTTTGGCCCGGCTTTTTCTTCAGCCACAAAAAGAAAGGCAGTGTAATCAAAGCAAAAGAAAATAAAAATCCCAGGAACCATAAATGGTAACCATGCCCAAACCACCTTGGGCTGAAGCCCGGGTAGCGCAACAATAAGGGGTTGAAGGCAGAGAATATTGATAGGAACGGTTGAAAAGAAGATTGAATCCCCCTTTGTATTTTGTTAATGTTTTCGCAGTAGTACTCGATGGGTGAAAACAGAATGGTGCCTGCGATAAAGGGGATGAGCAGGCGATAGAATCGTTCCCGGAGATACTGGCCGCCGGTGCGTTTCTGCAGTGCAAGCCAACCACCTGATCCTGCAACCATGAAGAAAAAGGGCATCCCCCAGATAGACAGGAGCAGGAGAATGATTGTGAGGATCTCGCTTTGTGCAACGTTCTTGACTTGCCAGTCGCCAAAATCAAATGGGTGGACGGAATGGAAAAGGAAAACCATCAGAATTGCAATTACCCGCAGCCAGTCCAGGTAGTGAATACGAGCCGTATCTGCAGGGCTTCCAATTTCTCGTGATTCAACCTTCACCTTCATGGCTGACCTCCCTGAAACGGGGCAAGACGATTTCAGCAATCTGAGACGGAGAGATTGGGAAAGTATCTAAACAATGTTACAGACAATAATGCTGAAACCGCTCATCACTTAATATGCGGTTATTTAAATATTTTCAACCCTATGCAAAAAAAACTTAATCAGATACCGCCGCCAACTCCACAAATACTATACTACTTTCCTTTGGTAAATTCAATCGCAAGAAGGGGGTTACAAGTGAAAAAATCCATGTATAACGGAATTCTTCTTTGTGCCACTTATCATCGCTTGGTCGATGGTCCCCAAAGGGGATGATATTCGACTCCATCCGGGCCCACAGATATAAAACTCCTGACTATTATTTTTGTCAGGAGTCTTATTTATCCGCGAGGCTGATTACTCCGAATGTGATCGATCGTTACCCTTCAACCTCGATGCGATCCACCTGTACCTGCGAGCCGTTGTAGTCGGGTACATTGCTAAATAATGTGCCGTAGAGGTGAACGATCCTGCCACTGTCGCGCAGTGCCTCGATCTGCGCTTGTACTGCCGGGTCCAGGGAATCGATACCAAAATAGATTATCTGCCCGTTGGTCCACAACTCAAAATAGTCATCATACTGTGCGCCGGGCTCCGTACTCTTGATGACGCCCCGCCAATCAGCTATCTCTTCCGTGGTACCGGGTGGCATGTACCCACCTGAACCATCTCCACCCGAGCCTCCTCCAGGACCACCACCACTGGCATCTGTGGCGGGATCACACTCTCCCCGGAAATAGGTCCACTCGTCACAGGTGCTGCCGTCCGGAAAAATACATATTCCGGATTGGCTGCCATCGTCAGCAGTGCGAATTTCGAGGGTGTTGCCGTTCTGTTCGCAATAGACCGAGGCAGGATTGGGCATATTTACCTGGGGTATTTCCGTCGGGTCTGGGTTGGATGTCTGGACCCGCTGTGAAGTACAGGCCGTCAGTGCCATGAGAACTATTGTGAATGTAAAGATCCTTTTCATTTTTTCCTTCTTTCTTTTGTTCAGAGAGATCCACCAGTCTTGGTGGTTTATGGAGATATTATTCTTGCACCAGTTCACACAGACGATGGAGGGATCAATTAGTTCCAATTTCTGATGGATTTTGAAGAATCAATTCTGACGCAGGGTGTGTAACGATACTGCAGTATGTCTCCAGGTTGGTTTAGCCTTTTTTGCATACTCTCGCCACCGATAGATGTCATCCCTGGGTCTGCTCAATGTGTGCGGTTTTCAGATCAAAACCACAACGAAAGCCATGACCACATAGGGTAAATATTCCGGCCAGTTATAGAGAGGAGACCGGGTTACCCCGGAAGACATCACTTGGAAAGCACACGTATATAACCAGTGAAGCAAGATCGCTGACCAGATACTCTGTTGGGTGTTGTTGTAAAGCCAACTATATAAACATGAACCGCCAGTCCCGCGCATTTACGGATGCGGCATGGTTTTTGATCAGGACTTCGTCATCCTTGGGAGCGGGTTTTGCCACCTCCTGGAGCTGAAGGACATCCGGTGAACCATATTTTGTGCAGACAATCGCTTTCATTATCACGCACCTCCATTGAGTTTGTCGTATAGATGGCCAATAACTATTCCAAGAGCGAGAAACCTTGGCACGTTCATCCCTGTGTCAATTAAAAGGTAGACAGAGGCATTGCCTGGATTACCAAGAGTTGAAAGGACTTCGATCATGAGCATGGCAACAAAGCTAAGGATCAATGCCTTTAAGATGGGATTNNGTCAGTTATCCAGAAGGCTGCGCATCCTGCTCCAGCTAACTTAAGCAGTTTCTTGTAGAACTCACGTGATGTCTGCCGCTTGGTTCGAGCTGTGGCCTGGGTTTCTATGGTTGTCCACCTATTCCGCCTGAGCAGACTTGGAAGCATTTGCGGATGGATCGGATGCTTTGCACAGCCGTCTGTATAGATAGCCAATAACTATTCCAAGAAAGAGAAACCTTGGTGCGTCAAGCATCATGCCGATGAGAAAGTAATGCAAGACATCACGCTGCCCAAGAAAATTATGGGGAACTAGGTTTAGGATTGTCATGATGACTAGGGCGATGAGGCTTGTTATCACGGATTTTGAAATTGGATTCTTTGTTGGAATCTTGTCAAAAAAACGAAGCATAGAATAACTGACGCAGAATCCAATAATCAATCCAGCAGGCAAAGAAGCAACCCAAACCGTTTGAATATTCGCTTTTGAAAAGGCAGATCTAAACTCCGCTGCGATGGGAAGCAGGGAAATTGCGATGGTAGTTACCCAGAATACTACTCCGCCCCCAAGCGTTAGGATGAACAGTTTCTTTGAGAGGATGGTCGAACCTTTTTTTAACATTTGGCTTTCTCCTTGTGATGTGTTCTGTCCGCTTTATCAGGTCTAATCCACGAGCAAAACAGGCTGTTGAGCGGGGAGGGGGTCAGGGAGGGCTGAAGGTCCTCCCCGACCCTCGATAGTGCAAATCTATGCCATGTTCAAGACCTCGTTCGTCGCTGGTCTCGCGACTAGCCTCAACTCATGCTGGTTTTTGATCCTTTGCACCCATGATCAGAAGCCACAACATAAGTGAAAATTCTCCAATAAAACCAACCGCAGAACTCAGGGTAGACAATACTGGATTGCCAGGGAAAAAGAAAAACTGAATTGGAAACAGAAGCCAGCCAAAACATTCAACCATCAACACGATGCCCAATATTCTGGGAAGGAAGCCGGACTTGAAAACCAGATAACCCAGCGGAAAGAGCCAGGCGCTAAAAAATATCTGGGCGATCCCCGAGAACCCATTTTTGTAAATATATAGGGATGCCATTGCCAGGGCTTGCAGTTGATCGGCCTGGAATACTTTCAAGTAATCAGCGCCACTCAAAAGAAGCTGGCTGGCAATTAGAAAAAGATCACTAAAACACCATACCGCGACACCGCCCAGGTTCAATAACAGGAACAGCAAAGCGATGTTCTTGTTTACTGGCTTCAGCAACACGTACAAAGCCCAGGCCGTCAAAAGGAAAAGCAGCGCACCAACCAGATCGACCACAAAGCCGATCCGGAATTGCCCCGCAGATGCCATGATGTTCCTGGCGGTTGTGGCGGCATCTCCCAGGACAATCAGCTTGGAACGACCAAGCACATTTGCGAAGATGGAAAATACCATGTAGATCAGATACAGGAACCCTGCCATTCTTGCGTTCTTTTTGTTCGTGTTCATTTCTTTCTCCTTTTTTGAACGATATGGATGAGTTTCAATTTTTTTGCGGTCATCTTGATCTAATTCATGCTTTATCTCTTTTGAACAGGGACCAGCCCGAAAGGCCAATGCCCACAACGTATAGAACGCTCTGAACAACATTCACCGGCCAGCGTGCGTTTCCGATGGGTGCGGAGGCGATGAAGGCCATCACTTCCACAAAGCCGATCACGAACAGCAACACCCAGAAGGCCCATTTTTGGCCGGCAATCAGGTTTTTTCGAATGAGCGACCACACCAGCACTGAGACAACCACCGAGCAAGAGTTGTACAGGATGGTCAAAGCATTGAGCGATGCAATGACCTTGGCAGACAGGCTGGCGATTTCAGCCTCTGAAAAAGAAGCTACTTGCAAAATTGGGGAGTTTCCATTGAGAAAGACGACAATGGTTAATATTATGGAAGCAAGGAAAATGTTGATGCCGCACCATATTGAAAGAACTATCGAACCTCTTTTTAACATTTTATTTTCTCCTGGTGATGTGTTGTGTACGTTTATCAGGTCCATTCCACGAACATTACCATATAGCTGAGCGGGGAGGGTTTTGGGAGGGCTGAAGGCCCTCCCTCTCCCCTATCGTGCAAATCTATGCCGCGCTCAAAAGCTCGTTCGTAGAAGTTTTTGCAGCCCCGGAAGCGACTGCCGACGGATTGAACCCTTTCGCGATCAGCCAGACAGCCAAGACCAGCTCCTGCGGGAGGATCGGCAGATTGAGGGCAATCACGATTGTCGCAGCAGGAGGAAGGAGATGGAACATTACCAACAGAGCGCTGATGATGGTCCCTGTGATTCCAACCAGACCCCAAACGGATAGCCATCGAGGAACGAGTCTGTATTGATAGAAGACAATGTAGTACATCAGGGCACCGATGCCGAAAGTCAACAGCATGGCCGCATCCCTAAACCAACCGATTCCTGCGTTGATCACTACATCTGCGGTCTGAAAGTACGATGACACTGGAGCCCCAGCTTTCACGAATTCCTGGCTGAGTGCCAATAGGACAACATAGAGGAGAGCGCCAACAACATCGACCACTCCCTCGATAACCCTGAAGCCAGCCGCACCAATCGCCAGGCCTTCGTTGTATTTCTTCAGAATCGGATACAGCGCAAGGCCAATACCGGCACAGGCAATACCCATGATGAATTTAATCGCCGTGTAGATGATCATCTGGCCTGCATTTGTGGAAATCGCAGTCAGATGATCCGGAGCATTCACAGTGTTTAACCCTAGTGGCAGGCTCAGTAGGGCCGGAACCGTCCCCAGGATGAATAGCACTCCTACAACTGCTGCGGTCTTTCTGTCTGTCCCATGGTGACTTACTTTGGTCGTATTCATTTTTATCTCCTTTTATTGTGATTGNNTTTTGGCGTAAACAAGCCGCCTACGCCTATTTAGGATTTGACATTTCACGTATCTGCCTGGTCGGGTTCGACAGGACCTACCGAGACCAATGGCAGCCCCAGATCACGCACTTTTTTCAGCAATCCATGCAACGCAGCCTGGTCGATCACCAGACCGGTCAGGAGAGTCGTGCCGTCCTCTTCCAGCGTGATGGTCAGGCCCTCAAACCAGTCGGTCCACTCGCTGCCCAGATGACCCTTGACCCTGATCTTGTAGACCGTTGGCTTACCTGGATCCATTTTTGGGTTGAATGTGTTTCGCATATCTCTGTACCTTTTATGAGCTGGTCATTCCTGCCGAACCATTTGCTCAATGTACAAGGATAATATCCCCCACACAGTGTTAGCGAACAGACACTTTAGTGTTGGTTATGGGTGTTGTTTTTCTTGATTTTGGGGAAAGATGAGGAAAATGAACCTTACAGCAAACCCAGAGCGCGAGCGCGGGCGATGGCTTCGGTGCGACTTTGCACTTCCAGTTTGTCAAAAATCTTGCGGTTATGCCCCTTGATCGTATCCAGGGCCAGGAAGAGCCGCTCGCCGATCTCACGATTCGAGAGTCCCTGGGTAATCAGCTTTAGTATTTGCAACTCGCGCGGGCTGAGCGGTTCGATCAGGGACCCCGCAAGAGGGAGAGCGGGTTTGCCTTCACGATCCCGCTTTTCGGCTTCAAAGGCTGCCAGCAGCCTGGCGATATAGTCCGGTCTGATCCCCCGCGACGCCGCTTCGAGCAATAGTTGAGCCATCAGGGCCCCTTCGTCCAGGAAGAGACGGATGTAACCGCCCGGCTCAGCCAGCGCCAGGGCTTCGACCAACACCTGTACTGCCTTGTCCTTATCGCCGTGTGCAAACAGAACAACAGATTGCACAGCCAACACCAGGAGCAGCCTTTGTGGCAATCTTTTTGCTTCTGCTTGCTGTCGCTGTGGCTCCACCAATGCCAGCGCTTCGGATGGGTTGCCCTGGGCGACAAGTACGCGTGCCTGCATGAGCGGTATGGCATATTGCCGTACCAGTTGTGCAGCTTCATTCACGTTGCCCTGGCAAAGCTGGATTTCTGCCCGGGTGTAAGTGATATCCGGCAGGCGATAGGTGTAATTCTGTAGACGCGAGGTTTGTTCTGCCTGTAATACCTTGTCCATCGCACCGGTCGCATCCCTGCGAGCCAATTTCAGGCGGGCCAGGAACACCTCACTCACAACCAACCTGTCAATGACTTGATCAAACTGCCGCGACAATTTCAAGCTCTGTTCCCCATATTTTTCGGCGGCATCCAGATCGTTCCATTCATAATAGATGCGGGCCAGGCCAAGATATGCTAAAGGGGCATTATGAGGAGAATATTCATCGATCACTGGCAGAACACGCTGGTAGGTCTCAGCCGCCAGGTGAAGTTGGTTTTCAGCTTCCTGTACCTGTCCCAAACGGATCGAAGCCATTGAACTATCAACAATATTCCCGGCAGCCTGGGCAAGAGAGTAGGCTTCGGAATAAGCCTGTCCGGCCGCGGCCAGGTCATCCTTTTGATAATAAGCAAATCCCAGCGACCGGATGGCCACGGACCGGTACGTCAGGCTATCGGGATGCAGATATTCCAGGGCACGGCGTGTCTGGACCTGGATGGTTTCCGTCTGGGCATCCACTTGCGCTACGTTTGCCCTGGCGGCGGCAATTCTCCCGATCAGGTCGCGGGTTGTTTCGTCCAGCGTGGCACCCGGCAGGGTTGCGGCAGCCAACGCTGCTTCAGTCGCCTGGAGTTTCTCTTCCACGCCCTTGGGTTGGCCGATGGCGAGCAACATCGCAGCCTGCTTCCACCATAAGGCAGGCCTGGCATCCAGCAAGGTTTTTGGCAGTGACTCCAACCAGGATAGTATCGCCGTGGCTGTGCCGCGACGGTGGATGGGCATTTTCTTGCTTTCCATCAGGCGCACGGCGCGCTCGATATCATTGGCCGCTGCTGCATGGCAGAAGGCATCGAGCATCAGGTCGTTGTTTTCATACCATTCGCTGGCATGGATATGCAGTTCGGCGATCCCTCCAGGGGACAGGCTTTGCCCCAGCCGTTTGCGAAGCAGGTCTCCAAAGAGGTGGTGATAGCGATACCAGTGCCGGTCATTGTCCATTGGAACGATGAACAGGTTGGCGCGCTGGAGACATTCCAGGGTTGCCTGTCCGGGAACAGACGGGTTGGGCAGGATGGCATCACACAGTGGCCCGCACATGCGGTCGAGGATGGAAGTGCGCAGCAGGAAAGCCTGGATACTATCGGGCTGCTGGTGCAGGACTTCTTCCACCAGATAATCCATCACGAAATGGTGGCTGCCGGTGAAAGACTGGATGAAACCGGAGGTGTCTTTATGTCCCTGCATGGAAAGCGCGGCCAACTGCAGGCCGGCGATCCAGCCCTCGGTGCGGGCTTCCAGCGCGTCGATATCTGCCTCAGAGAGATCCAGCCCCATCATACGGTTGAGGAATTCGGCGGCTTCGGAAGGGGAAAAACGCAAATCGGCGGCACGCAGTTCGGTCAATTGGCCCCGGGCGCGCAGGCGTGCCAGCGGTAGGTCTGGGTCTTCGCGGGTGGCGATGAGCAGGTGCATCTGCGGCGGCTGGTGTTCGAGGAGGAAAGCCAGGGATTGATCGACCGGCTGGGAATCGATCGAGTGGTAGTCATCCAGGACGAGCAGAAAGTTCTCAGGGATGGTGGAAATTTCGTTGAGCAGGGTGGTCAAAATGGTTTCGATCTGCAGCGGTTGGGGAGATTGGAGCGCAGCCAGCAGCCCCTCGCCAATTCCTGCCTGGATCGTCTGTACCGCTTTTACCAGGTAAGCGATGAAACGCGCTGGATCGTTGTCCCCTTCGTCCAGCGACAGCCAGGCGACCGGTTGCCCGCGATCGGCGACCCATTCGCTGACCAGGGTGGTTTTCCCAAATCCGGCGGGGGCAGAGATGAGGGTAAGTTTGCAACCGGCAGAGAGACCCGCGTTCAGCCGATCGACCAGGTGCGGGCGCGGGACAATGCCTGGGCGGGGTGGGGGGATGTACAGTTTTGTCGCCAAAATTGGAGCCGGCATGGATCAAGTATACAGCACATCCCATTAATTTAAAAAGCGGCAAATTACTAGTCGAATTGTATTTGAGTCTGAATACACTCGGTCGCACGCCCCCGGAAGGGGGTAAACATCCGAATCCTGCCGAGCTCACTGGATGAATTTTTTTCGCAAACCTCGTTGGGGGTTATATTTCCCAAACGGACGACGTCCGGACGCCTCCACGGGAGGCAGAGATAATATTTCTGCATTGAGACGACTTCACGACTAGTGGTTTTTCCGCCCTCCAAATCGAAGAGTCCCAACAAATGGGGGAAAAACAGCCGGTAATTTATCAGGTTTGTCCAAGGACAACACAACCTTGACTCTCCGTTCATTTTGCCCTACACTGAATCCCTTCACCACTCTGCTGCCGTGACTGCCGCGAAAGGATAACACCATGCCCCCACCCCGCCTGCGCTGGGGAGTGCTCAGCACCGCCGATATTACCAGGGCTTTGATCGCCCCACTGCGAAGCTCCAAGCGGAACCAGCTGCTGGCTGTCTCCAGCCGATCACTGGATAAAGCCAGGGAATATGCCCGCAAGCACAAGATCGGTCGGGCGTATGGTTCATACGCAGACCTGCTGTCCGATCCGGAAATTGATGTCATTTACAACCCCTTACCGAACCACCTGCACGCCGAATGGACGATCAAGGCGATCCAGGCGGGCAAACACGTGCTGTGCGAAAAGCCCCTGGCCCTGGACCTGGCAGAAGTGGATGCCATATCCGCCGCGGCGGAGAAACATGGCAGGGCAGCCGTCGAAGCATTCATGTACCGTACCCATCCGCAGACACTGAAGGTGCAGGAAATCGTGGAAAGCGGGAAACTGGGGAAAGTCAGCCTGGTGCGGGGATCATTTACCTACCCGGGAATCGCCCCCGATAATTACCGCTGGAGACCCGAGATGGGCGGAGGTGGTTTGTGGGATGTAGGCTGTTACCCGTTGAGCTACACCCGGGCTGTGCTTGGGAAAGAGCCGTTGGAAGTTTTTGGCTGGCAGGTCACCGGTCCAACCGGAGTGGATGTGCGCTTCACCGCCCAAATGCTTTTTCCAAATAATGTCCATGCGCAGTTCGACTGCAGTGTCGAGACCCCCTATCACGTGTTCATGGAGATCGTCGGTGACGAGGGCACCTTGAATATTCCCCAACCTTTCAACCCGGGCATGAGAGAGAAGGTTTATCTGACCAGGAATGGAAAGGTGGAGACAATCACGGTGATGGGGAGGGATACCTATGCCGGTGAAGTGGAAGACATGGCAGATGCGATCCTGAACGGTAAACCGCCGCGCATCAGCCTGGCTGACAGCCGGGCAAACACCTTTGCCATCCTTGCGCTGTTCGAGTCGGCGCGTTCAGGAAAACCGGTAAGATTGTAAATACTATACAAATGTAAGAGTAAAAGGAACCGGACAGTTTATCACCCTGCTGTGGCACCCGGCGGTCAAGTCATTCCCATGCATAGAGCAATTGTTGGATCAACCCCATAATCTGAGTAAAACCGCCCGGGGCAATAGTCGTTTACAATTGGTGCCTGGGACATTTCTTGTGCATTTGCTGATGGAGAGCGATCGGATCGAGTAAATGGTTATTAAAAATTCCCTATTGCGGTTTTCGGTCAGCACCGTTTTATTGATGCTTGTCGTACAGGCTTGCAGTTCGACCCCATCGATCAATTCGACCATTACACCATCGATTCCCCTTGCTTCAACACAATCATCGATGGGTACGGTTTCGCCAAACCCTCTCGTAACGCAAACGCCAAATCCTTCCCCCTCTCCCGGCATCACGCATCCCGGTCCCAGTTTTCCGCGGTTGGGAATGTGGTGGCCAAACGGCTGGCATCAACCGCTTGAGGATATCGCCCATTACGACTGGGTCATCCTCGGCAACTGGCAGCAGCAATTCATTGGCCCCCTGCTGTCCATAAACCCCAATATCGAATTATTAACCTCCACGGATGCTGCCGAGCTTCATTATTACCCTGATGATGCTGCCAGCAACGAGGCCATCCTGAAAATCCCCTACCAGTGGTTCTTAACCCAGGTCGGTTCGACGATAAGGGCTGATATAGATGCCACGCAGACCACCATCCCGGTCAATGCGCTTACCGCGGGAAACATCTTCAAGTCGATCAGCCTGTTCCGGGCTGGAGATTCCGCGCTCATTGAAAATGAAAGCGTGTATATCCAAAACGTCGATAAAGCCCGCAAGACAATTACCGTAATTCGAGGGTACATCCGCCCCGCTTCCGCCCATAAAGCCGGCACACGGATCGCAACCCATGTCTACACCTGGCCGGATACATGGATGCTCAATGTCAGTACGCTTTCCCCCCTGGCGGTGGCTGACACTTCCGTGGGACCTGAAATTTGGCCTGAATATAATGCCCGCGTTGGTTACCATTTGCTCGATGATCCGCGCTGGGCAGGCATCCTGATAGACCGGGCAGATACGGACCAATCACGGTATATCAACCGGACCACCGTCCGAAGCATCGATCCTGACCAGTCCAACCGGCTGCTTTCTGATTACTCGGCTTTCGATACGGCGTGGAACAACGGCATGCGCCTGTACCTGGATGATCTGCGCCAGGCCATCGGTCCCCGGCGGATCATATTTCTAAACTGGGGGGTCGAGGATTACCAAACAGTTAATGGCAATAATTTTGAAGGATTTCCTGATGACCTGGGAGGATTGGGGGACAATTCATGGCACAGCGTGGTGATCGGGCCATTTCATCGCGGCAGCTATTTTGACTGGGTCAAAAAATCACCCCAGCCGAACATTACCATGATCGAAACCTACGAAGAAAATAGTGTTCCGTCAGGTCCATATGTTAATCGCTGCGAACAACCTGGATTTAGACCAAATTATCGAAAAATGCGCTTCGGATTAACCACCGCCCTGCTGAATGATGGTTATTTCAGCTATGAATTGAGCACTTATGGGCACGGATCGCTGTGCTTGATGTGGTTTGACGAATACGATAATGCCGGTAGCGGGCGCGGTTACCTTGGCTATCCCCTGGGGGATGCCCACCTGGTTGAATCTGCACGCTTATCACCCCATGCAACCGGAGTGGATATTTGGCAAAGGGATTATGAAAATGGGACCATCCTGGTAAATGCAACTTCAAAACCCATCACCATTACCCTGGAAAACCCCATGCGCAAAATAAGAGGCTCGCAGGATCCAACGGTCAACGACGGCAGCCTGGTCACCCAGGTGACCTTGCAGCCAGTGGATGGGATCATCCTGCTAAACCCATGACTTTCGCAAGCATAACTCCTTGCTCGTTGACCTCCTGGTGAGATTTAATTGGAGAACATCGAACCCTTGATATCCAATCCCCGGAGATCAACCTTGATCAATCACGTAACTTCCCGAAATAAAAGGCTGGCAACCACCTTCTCGTATTACGCGGCTTATATCATTCTCGGGGGAACGATGGCCATCGGCGGACCGGCATTGCCCTGGCTGGGGCAGCACACCGGCAGCCGGATCGACCAGGTCAGCATCATTTTTGTGGCAACCTCGCTGGGTTACATGACCGGCTCCCTGTTCAGCGGGCGGGCATATGACCGTTTCCGGGGACACCGCCTCCAGGCCCTGTCCCTGCTGGTAATCTCCGTGAGCATGGCGCTTGCGCCGGTGATCCACTCTTTGTGGTTCCTGGGTACGGTACTCTTTTTACTGGGGACTTTCCAGGGAGCACTGGATGTTGGCTGCAACACCCTTTTAACCTGGACCCACGGGGAGAAGGTGGGACCATTCATGAACGGCTTGCATTTTTTCTTCGGATTGGGCTCCTTCCTGGCTCCCCTGGTCTTTGCCCGGGTCGTCCTGGCCAGTAACGAAATACGGTGGGCTTATTGGTTCTATTCCCTGCTGGCACTGCCGATGGCAGCCTGGTTGTGGTTTCTGCCCAGCCCGGCGATACGCGGGAAAACCCCCGAAGCAACCGGAAGAGGATCGATCAATGGGCTGTTCGTGGTCATCGTACTATTTTTCGTGTTCAACGTCGGGTTGGAGCTTGGGTATGGAAACTGGATTTATTTATTTTCAACCAGAATACACCTTGCCAGCACAACCGAAGCAGCCTACCTGACATCGGCATTCTGGGGTGCGTTCACGATCGGACGGCTGCTTGGGATAAGCACTTCGAAGCGCCTGCGACCACAGGCGATCCTGCTGGCTGACCTTGCCGGATCCCTGATTGCTCTGGCGGTCCTGATGACCTGGCCGGATTCACCCCTGGTGCTTTGGGCGGGCACAATCATTATGGGTCTTTCAATCGCCTCCGTCTTCGCCACCAGCATGGCTTTCGCTGAAAGACATGTGCACCTGACCGGAGTACTCGTGGGTTGGATCTTTGTGGGCAGCGGCGTTGGGGGGATGATCATCCCCTGGCTGTTGGGGCAGTTATTCGAACGCATCAGCCCGCGCATCACCATGCCGGTGCTGTTGGTCAACACGTTGATCGAATTTGGCCTGCTGGTGGTCATGCTGCTGTCAAGCAGGAAAAAAACGCTCCAGGAAAACTTCCGACCAAGTGNNGCCAAACAGGGATGCCGTGGGGAGGCTTTTCTGATCGCAGGTGCTGCCCAGCGCGACAGGTAATTTCTCCACAAAGCGACCAAAAAAAGCAGGGCTGCCCACATCTTATTGGACAGCCCTGTATATTTCAGGTTCAGCGAATGCCTAGGTATGGTCGACCTTGAGTGCGCCTTTTTCCTTGCGGGTTTGAACCAGCACTTTGGTATAGAATTTGTTGTATGTGCAGCACCCGATCGGCCTCTGTTGGATCAGCAGTTCAAGGCAATTGTCGCATGCGGTGCAGAATTTAATTTCCTTCTCACGCCCTTCGCTGAATTTCAGAGGGAGCAAGGGATCCGCCATGCTTTGGCGACCAAGGGCGATCATGTCCACAAAACCCTTCTCGATATTCTGGGCACCATACGCCAGCAACGCACTGTCCTTGTGACTCACGGCGTGCAATTTGTTCCTGCCCTTGCCGAAGACCGAGTAATTGGAACCAATCACCACCGTTTCGGGCTTGAGGTTATCCCTGAACACCCTGGCGAAATACTGGTGCAGGTAGGCAAAGTAGGGATGATCCTTGTCTGCCTGGGTCAGGCTGATCGTGATGGAGGGGCTCCCGGCGGATTGGATGAAGTATTGTGCGCCGCGCTCTTCAAGCCCCTTGACCAGGTCAATCGGTTCTGCCAGGTCAATGACCGGGGTGTCGGGCCCGGCAGTCCCAAATCCTCCTGGGAAGCCTTCCCAGACCGAGATCTTTGAACCGATCAGGAAATTCTTGTCCGGGACGGCTTTGCGGATGCGCTCATACAAATCAAAGGCGAACTGGCGGCGGTTCTTCCAGGGCCCGCCGTATTTCCATTTTCGCGTGTTGTAAGGGCGCAGGATCTGCGAACCAAGGTAGCCGTGGCAGAATTTCATATCAATGCCATCCGCGCCGACATCATAGGTCATCTTGGCTGCCAGGACAAAATCATCCATGATCTTTTTAAATTCATCCTCGGTGAATACTTCCGCAGAAAAACCAGGCAAGGGCTTGACTGAAAGAGGCTTGGAGAACTCGGGGTTGCTTAATTCACCCGAGTGGGTCAGCTGAAAGATGAANNGGCATGATAAACAACTGGTTCATGCGCGATCGGTTCTTATCCGTGATTGTGATCGCCTCAAGGCTGATCATGCCCGCTCCGCCCTTGAAGAGATTCTCGTAACGTTGATAGGTCAGATCGGTGGGATTACCCTCCGCGTCTCCGTCATTGCATTCCATCGCCTGGCTAAAAAAGCGGTTCATGCTGGTGTGAGTCCCAATCTTGATGGGGGTTAACAGGATATCTCTCTTGTCAGTCATTTTTACCTCGTTGGATTTTCAAGTATGACTTTATCGAATATAAAGGTGGGTTTACTTTGCCGGGGCTAATTTTTCACAAAACTCAAGCGTCACGCCATTCGGGTCCAGGAACAGCAGCACCCGGGCGTTAAGATTGGGTAAATCGCAGGTTGAAAGCGTAACCGGGACCCCTTCGGCTTTCAACAGTGTTTCGCAAGCCGCCACATCTTCCACCTGAAAGGCAAGGTGGCGCAGACCGGCATCACTATCCTCCCGCGAAGGATTGCGGTTCTTCCCGCGGTGGTCGAACAACTCCAGCCGCGCGCCTCCGGGAAGGGCAAAGTAGAGGATGTCAAAATCGCCGCAATCTACAGTTTGAAGCTGCTTGAACCCGAGGATGCGCCCGTAGAAATCGAGCGATTTTTGGATGTCGGTGCAATTGATGGCGATGTGTTCTATCTTCCTGATTTTCAAGTGGAAAACTCCATGGATGAGGGAAAAGAGAAGCCCAAGCGTGTCAGCGTGGGCTGCCCTTTTGATCGACTAGAAAACTTCCCGCTTGGAAATTTCGGGGGAAACAAAGATCTTGAACAGGTCAGGATTCTTGCGCAGCTCATGCAGCGACCATTCCAGGTCTTCCAGCGGGACTTTCATGGAGAACAGCGGTTTCGGATCGATCCGGCCATTTGCGATCATGGTAATGGCATCCGGCCAGTCGTCACCTATGCCGGCGCATGAACCGGTGATCTTCTTTTCACCCAACACGAATTCAAATGGACGAACTTGCATGATGTCCTGCTCACCGGTAATGCCAAATGCGGAAAGGACACCCCCTTTCCGCAGCATGGCGAAAGCCTGCTCGTAGGTCTTGGTGGTGCCAACCGCCTCAATGGCGTAATCAACACCGCGACCGTCGGTCAATTTCTTCACCTCTGCAACCGGGTCGGCAACCTCATGGATGTCGATGGTGTAATCCGCGCCCATTTCCTTTGCGATGCGCAGACGTTTTTTGTTGTCACCGATGATTATGACCGGGGCGCAGGAGCGCAGCACCGCCATGCGGGCGTGGAGCACACCCAAGCCGCATCCAACAATGGCCACACTTCCACCAATGCGCGCATTCATTGCTTTTGCTGCGTGAATACAGCACGAAAGCGGTTCAATGAATGCGCCTTCCTCAAAGCTGAGATTATCAGGAAGAATATGAACCAGGGAAGCCGGGGCTTTTACATATTCAGCATATGTACCGTCCGTATGAATGCCAAGCTGGGTGAAATCGTTGCACAGCAGCTGCTCACCACGGATGCAGAAGTAGCAGTTGCCGCACGACATGTTGATATCCGCAGTTACGCGGTCACCCTCCTTTATTTTTTTGGCGTTCCTGCCCGCCTTGGCAATCACACCCGAGAATTCATGCCCGGGAATCATCGGCAATTTATCTGCAGAATACCAACCGTTATAGATGCTCCAATCCGTGCCGCAGATACCGGTGTTTTTTACCTTGATCAGAACATCATCGGGTCCAATCTCTGGAATTTGCACTTCCTTGACCTTGACAACCTTGACCGCCTCGAAAACAGCAGCTTTCATTGTGTTTCCCATCAGTCTGTCTCCTTTTCATCGGATGATCGGCTAGTTAAAGAGAACGTCATGGCGTCCTTCATATGGTTTTTCTATCATGAGCGGTTTCAGATAGGCGATGGTCTTGGTGATCCCGTCATGACGGCTCATGGTCACATCTTCATGCTCGTAGCTCATAACGTAATCGTAGCCTATCATGGAAAGTTCGGTGATGACTTTTTTCCAGGGTACGGAACCCCATCCCGGGATGCGGAAGCGGAACCCGCGGTCGAGGCGTTGCCAATCCCCCTGGGGGATCATACCGGAACGACGCACATTATGCGCCACGATCTCACCATCCTTGGCATGCACGTGGTAGATGCGCTTGTTCAGAGCATCAATGAAATTCTCCACATCAATGCCGAGGTAGATCTGGTTGGCGGGGTCAAAGTTAAAACCGAATTCCTTGCGCCCGCCCATCAATTCAACAGCCCGCAGGGCGGTTTCAACATTGTATACCAACTCGTTGGGGTGGGGCTCATGGGCGAACTTGACGCCATACTCGCCAAACTTATCCAGGATCTTTCCCCAGCGTTCCACGAATTCCCCCTCCATCTCCGCCCAGCCCTTGGAATACGGCCAGGGGAAGAAGCGTCCAAAGTTTTCACAGCCAATGAAACCGGTCACCACCGGAACTTCGAGAGCGTTGGCAGCCTGGGCGGTCTTGATCATGCGCTGCGTGCCGAACTTGATCTTTTCCTCCTTGGTCCCGGGGAAGATGGCATCGGTATCTTTGCCGTAAGGACCCAGGACGATCTGACCCTCGGGGTGATTCGCCAGCGCCGAGATGATCAAGCCATAGGATTTGACCATTTTCATAAGCCCGGCGGCTTTGCCGCCCTTGACGATCTTTTCGATGTCAAGGTGGGGATTGTTGGCGAATGCAGGCATCTCCACGGCCTGATACCCAAGATCGGAGGCCATCTTAAACACTTCTTCAATCTTCATATCCAGAAAAGTTGCGGTAAACAAACCGATTTTCATTTTATTTCCTTTCGAGAATGAGGGTTGGGTTTCCGGTTATTCCATTCAGGTGTGAACCCGTGGCAACCGTACGATTCATGGATGAAATCAGTTGAATGACAGGTGACCTGGCACAAACCTTCCAGTTATTATAGGAAACTATTTCCTGGCTGTCAATTATGATGGTTATGGACCGGTTTTCATCAAGCATCTGCGTCTTTTCAATTCAGGTTAACCTCCTGCAATGCATCACTGACTTCAGCCAAGTTATCAGTGGCACGCGCGAAAACAGGAATGAGCCTTTCGTAGAGGCGGTTGTTTTCCGGGTTTGGCTCGACCCGTTCAACTGTTTTATGGATCCCGTCAATGGGACTGAAATCCTTCCAAAGACCCGCGCCCACCGCGGCCAAGGCGGCAGCCCCCAGCGCCCCGGCATCCTGGTCAATGTTGGTTTTTACGATACGGGTGTAGAATACATCTGCAAAGATACCCAGGTAGAACCTGCTTTTTGCACCCCCGCCCACAAAAAGGATCTCATCCTCCAGCCAGGTGTACTTGCGCAGGAGATCAAGACGCAAGCGCAAGTTCATGGCGATGCCTTCCATGGCGGCACGGATGAGTTCCGGTTTGCCGTGCTTGAGATCGAGCCCAAGATAGGCGCCACGGATGGTAGCGCGGGGATCCTGCGAGTTACCACCAGCCAGGCTGGGATTGAACAGTAATTTATTCGAACCAAGGGGGGCTTTTTCAGCCTCTCGATTCATCAGCGAATAAACATCCTGACCTGTTTTCTCCGCTTCCGCGACCAGGTCGGAACAGAGAATATCTTTCACCCAGGTGAAGGATGTGCCGGCTGAGAAGATGCTCACCGCAGAAGTGAACATGCCTGGTACCACGTGGGCGAACACATAGGGTTTGTAAATCTTATCCAGGACCGGTTGATTGGATGAGACCGCGATCCAGGCTGCGGACCCCAGGGAGGTATAGACCCGCCCATCCCGGGTATTCCTGGCGCCCAGGGCCATGCATGAGTTATCCACGCCGCCGCACACCACCTTTACGTTCTCGCTCAACCCAAGTTCCAGGGCAACACCCGGAAGGATTTGGCCCAGGAGGCTGGTGGATGGAATGATCTCAGGCCAGACCGCGGCAGGGATACCGCTGGCGTTGATAAATTCAGCCTCATATTTCCCCTGCTTGAGATTATAGATACCCGACCCTGAGGCGTACGAGAAATCGGTGGCGAGCCTGCCGGTGAGTTTGAAGTTGAGGTAATCCTTGGTGCCAAGGATCTTATGGACCTTCCGCCACATCCCCGGTTCGTTTTTTCGATACCACATCACCTTGAAGATGGTGTAACAGGGCGGCGGGAAGCCGTTCCCGGTGGTCAAATACCATTCGACCGGGTCCACTATTTTGAAGAAATCATCGACTTCCTGCTGGGCACGGATATCCGACCAGATGGGGGTGGCATCACGCAGCAGGTTGCCCGCATCATCCACCGGTACTGCGCCAAGGCTGTGCCCGGAGATGCCCAGGCATTCGATCTCTTTTTTGTCCACTCCGCCAGACTTCATCAATTTTAGAGTGCTTTCCACCACAGCATTCCACCAGTCAGCGGGGCGCTGTTCATGCCACCCCACCCGGGGGTACTGCGTTGCATAGGGGACGAATGCACTCGCAAGGCAGTTGCCACCCCGGTCATAAAGTGAGGCTTTATTTCCGCCGGTTCCAAGGTCAAAGGAAATGATTTTTTTATCCATGATTCGCTCTTTGTTTTTTAAGCATGTCCTGGCACCAGCTCAACACTCCCACCTTTTAAGAAACACTCTTCCATGATCTGAATGCCACTCTTGAGGTTCACACCGAAGCGCCGCGCTCCGACCCGGTACATTTCGACCAGGTTATCCAGGCTGCGAATACCGCCGGAGGCCTTGATCTTGATGCGGTCACCCACAAAGGATTTAACCAGGCGCACATCCTCCGGTGTGGTGCTGCGATCGGCCCACCCGGTGCCGGTCTTCACGAAGGCGGCACCCGTGCGCAAGCAAATGCCGCACGCCTGGCGGGTTTCGTCAACGGTCAGGCACATGATCTCGATGATCACTTTAACAGGCAGGGGGCGGGCGGTCTCGATCACCGCCTGGACATCTGCTTCCACCTCGACCCATTCACCCGAGCGCAGTTTTCCAATGTTCATCACCATGTCGATCTCATCACAGCCCTGGGCAACCAACTCCTTTGCCTGGGCAATCTTGATCGAGGTGGAGTCGGATCCCGCGGGGAAACTCACATTCCCGACAAGATGAATATCCGGCGTACCCTGGAGAAGTTGCCTGGTGTAGGGAATGAAGCTCTGCAAGATGGACACCTGGCCAATTTCATACTTACGAGCGGCGCTTACCAGCTCTTCGATATCCTTCTTATTGGATATTGTCCGAACGCACGAGAGGTCGATCATCTTTGCGATCTCTTTGGCTGTCAGGATCATTGGAGGCCTGCCTGTCTCGTGGAGTATCGAAATTTCAAAGTAGATGCAAATAAAAGATCATTTACCCCTGACAGTTGATGCGGCTTCGTTCAACTTGTTAAACAAGGCAGGGGTCAGGTCGAAGTGTAAAACTTGGGCGACCACCTGGGTCCAGCCATGCACAAAATACAACCAACCATCTTCCACTTTCACCTTCCGGCTTTCAACCTGCGCCAGGGATTGATGCAGGAAGTCCAATTCTCCGCGGTAGTTGAATTCCCAGGAGAGACTGTTCAGCGGAAATAATCCCTGCCAGGTAATGGGTGACCCGGGAGTGTCCTTGCCCATGCCGGTGGCGTTGATAATGATGCTGTATGGAGGGAATTTCTCCATGATCTTGTCATTGATCAGGGGATCCGAGTTGCATATATATTCAATCTGGATGTCGGTTTTCAATCCACCGACCATCTCTTTCGCATGATCCAGGCGGCCCTGGGAACGGTTCACAAAGGTGAACTTTTCCGGGCGGTCGCGCTTGTCTTTCTTGTTGATCAGGTGAAGCAGGGTGGCGACACCCGAGCCGCCCGCTCCAAAGCACAGCACATTTCCATTCGTCTCCCCAAAATAACCTTTTTCGATGATCGCATCCAGGCTGGCACCTGAAGTAAGGGGATCTTTTGCGTGACCTTCCAAGCGTCCATCCAGTTTGGAAATACTGGAAACTTCACCGGTAATCATGGCGTAAGGGTCAAGATACTCGAACATATCCCGCGCAGCGGTGAGGAGGTCGATCTTATGAGTGGTCACCAGTGACCCGAGCGACAACGGGTCATATTTGATCTGGGCGACAGCATTGCGGTATACCCAGGGTTCATCATGAATTTTACAATCCACACCCTCCATGACCACTTCTTCCCGACCCAGGACCTTCATCCACAAGGGGAAAACCTTCATGATCGAGGATTTTCCAGTGGTTACGCCAATGAAGTAAAAAGTTGGGACCGATTTTTTTACGACCTGAAATGATTCTTGATTCATATACAAATGCTCCCTCGTATCTGGTTTATGCTCTTGCCGCGTTTACAACTTGCACGAATTCTGAGGCGCGTTGTGAGATTTCATCAAATTTCCCCTCCTTGGCCAACTGCGGCGGGCAAAGCTCGCTTCCTGCACCCACCGCTACGATCCCGGTCTTGAACCATTCACCCACATTCCCTGCGTTCACACCGCCCGTGGGCATCATCGGGATATATGGGAAGGGTCCCTTCAGAGCCTTGATGTATGCGGGTCCCCCCAGCGACCCCGGGAATATTTTAATCACGTCCGCGCCAAGCGAGTATGCCTGGAAAACCTCGGTGGGGGTCAGCGCGCCAGCCATGGTCAATAATCCACTCGCAACCATACTATTTATCAGATCGGCAGCGCATATCGGGCTGACGAGGAAACTGGCTCCCGCCTCTTTTGCTAAAAGGGCCTGTTCTGGCTTTGTGAGCGTTCCCATGCCCAGCACGATGCTGCTTCCAAATTTAGCCGCGAGCGTTCGGACCACTTCTTCCGCATTGGGGGTACTGTAGGTGATCTCGATGCCCAAAACACCCCCAGCGACGAGGGCTTCCACCATTTTGACAGTTAATTCGGGGGAAGGACCTCGAATTACAGCCAGCAGACCCAACTGCCTAACCTTATCAAGGACGTCATTTTTATTCATTATCTTCTCCAAAGTGAATTATTGTTTAATGGACTAGGCAACCTTGAAAACTGGCTCGTTATTTCCAAGAACTGCAAGACAATCCCGCATGGCGAGCCATCCCATATTGCTGGTGGCACCATCTGTTTGCGCACCCAGGTGAGGCGTGGCGATCACCTGAGGCAAAGCCAGCAACGGATGCTTGGGATCAGGAGGCTCGGCGATAAAGGCATCCAATCCCGCACCCTTGAGGTGTCCGCTCTGCAGAGCTTTTAACAGCGCCTCCTCATCCACCACCTCTCCGCGAGAGGTGTTGACCAGGAACGATCCTTTCTTCATTTTGCCTAAAAAGGATTCGTTAATCATGCCGCGAGTTTCAGGCAACAGTGGCAGATGCAGGCTGATAAAATCCGCCTCGCGGATCAATTTATCCAGGGCTGCAAGCTCAATGTGATGATCCGTGGCAAAGACAACATCTGCGAAAGGGTCGAAAGCCAGGATTTTACAATCAAACCCGTTAAGTCGGAGGGCAAGTTGTTTGCCAATGGCTCCCAGCCCCAGGATGCCGATGGTCTTTCTCTCAAGACTGACCCCGGAATAGCGCGGCCATTTTCCCTGGTGGACTGCTTCGACTGCCTCGGGAATCTGCCGCGCCAAGGCCAGCATGAGCCCCAGGGCAAGTTCTGCCACCGAAACAGAATTTGCACCGGGTGTATTGGTCACCACGATTCTTTTTTTCCGCGCAGCCGCCAGGTCAACATTGTCCACACCAACCCCGTAGCGGGCGATCACTTTGAGGCGGTCGGCATTTTCCAGGGCAGGCGCATCAATGGCATCCAATCCGGCAATGTATCCGTCAATTCCGGGCAGTAACTTTGCCACCTCGGCGGAGGTGAGCGGTTTTCCAGTTGGGTTGTAGATTACTTCCCGCACCTGCTCTTCCAATTGTGTTTTGAGGCGGGAATCATTTTTGCCATAGGAAGTGGGGGTTACCAGCAAACGACATTCTTTTAGATTCATGACCTCACCCAATTATTGGCAGCGTGGATTATCAACAATTTCAGGACCGTTCACGCCATCCAACACCAATTTTCGAAAGCCCTGACGTTCGATGGTGCCGTAATCATGGCCGGCATTCCCGGGATAGGCGAAGAAGGTGACCAGGTCCTCCTGGCGTGAAGTGCACACCGACCTGTGCGCCCAGCGCGGTGGAACATAGAGGACCCTCCCGGGAGAAAGGGTTTCAACTGAAGTGTCACCTTCCGGGGTTTCCATCACCATGCAGCCTTCTCCACGCAGGCAGTAATAGATCTCTGCGGTCTCGAGGATGGAGTGGAAATGTCCCTTGGTCATGAAGAATTCCCTGCCCACCCTGCCGGGATGAACGATCGAGATGCCCATCAGGAATTCCCCTTCCACTTCAGGGCGCTTGATTTCATAAACCTCATAGATCAGCTGATCATCTGTGGAAAGCATTTTGTTGAAGGTGTCCTGGTCTAAAAACTGACCCCGCAGGGCTGACAACCGCCTTTCTATGTGGTTATCCACGCGTGATGGAATCACCTGGGGCATTGGAAGTGTGAAAGTAAACGGCAGATCCATTCTTTATTCTCCTGGTTAGAATTAGTTTTCCCCGCCCAGCCGGCGAGCGATATTTGCTCCCAGCAACTGGTGGCGAACAATTTCCGGGTAACCTTTTTCTTTTAATTTGGCCTGTATTTCCCCGGGTAAACTTGCCAACCCCGGGCCTGCCCCAATAAAGTGATACAGTGCGGGTCCCCCCATGTCCGTGGCGAGAGCCACCCGGTCCGGGAACCCGCTGTTGACCATTTGATCGATCAGCGGCCATAAATGCTCTGAAGGGTTGTACTTGGGTTGGTAAAAGGTGTCATATTCAAGCAACACCCCCACCCGTGCGAGCTCTTTATGGAGACTGATGTCGGGTCTTTTATCCATGTGGCAAAACACCAACCGGTCAGGCGACAGACCCATGTCCATGAAATACAGGCAGGCCTTCTCCACCAGGGCGCCTTTTTCCGTGTGGATCTCCATCAGTGCACCGGTTTTTAATGCAGCCGCTGCAGAACCTTCCAGTCCGGCATGAAAGCAGTTTCCCCAGGAGGATTCGAGGACAATCTTTATAAAACCAGCCTTCACCGGGAAAGGCGTATCCAGGGTTTCAACCAGCCCGCGTTCCAATTCGGAGGACAAGAGGGCATCAATTTTATGAGCGTCCGCCTTCCATAGCCAATGATCTTGAGGGTAATATTTTTTCCGGTGAAAACCAGTGCAGGCGATCAAATTAACCTTCGAGTCCTTCGAAAGGACCCGCAACCGGGTTCCATCCCGACCGCAACCTTCCGGCTGACAATCCAATATCGTTGCGCCACCCTTTTGGCGATACTCGATCAATTCCTGGAGGATCAGGTTAAATTGGTCCAGGACCGGTACACCCGATTCAGACCCTTGAACTGGTGTGATACACACGTGATTGTGGGCGTCTGTAATTCCCAGATGTTCGCATGAAAGGGGACCCAGAACAGTATTTACCGGTCGAAGGGATGGAGAAGAAGACGAACCTGGCATCGGGTTCATGGTTGCACAATGATCTTTAATGACTTCCGGTCTTCGGCTGCAGCAAATGCGAGGCGGGCATCTGTCAGTGGAAACCGCTGGCTGATCAAATCTGAGAGGTCGACCTGGCCGGAACTGACCATATGAGCCGCCTGCAAGCAGTCAGAAGTGCTGCAAGCAGTAGTGGCTGTGATTACCAATTCCTTGTAATGGACCAGGTTGGAATTAAAATTGATCGTCGGGTGGTCTTTGGGAAGTCCTCCAAAAAAGTTGATCCTTCCGCTGATCGCGGCGAGATCAAGAGTGCTTTCCTGCGCTGCGTGGACGGGTGCAGCCACAATGATCACATCTGCGCCATGTCCCTGGCTTTCCTCTTCCAGGGCAGTCTTTAAATTCCCGGAGGTGGGATCCACCACGCGGTCGGCGCCCATTCGCAGGACCTGGGCAGCACGATCTTTCAGGGGTTCACTGACGATCACCCGGCCGGCATCGCGGGCTTTGGCAAGCTTGGTGTGCATGACGCCGATCGGACCAGCGCCGATGATCAACATGATTTCTCCGGGCTTCATGTGCAAGGCATTTTGTCCCCTCAATACACAGGCGAATGGTTCGATCAATGCAGCCACGGCTGGATCCATCGATTCGCCAACCGGGATCACATTTCCTTGTGAAACCGAGTTGGCAGGAATGCGCACATATTCTGCAAAACCGCCGTCAGAGGTCACCCCTATGGCGTCATAACGGTCGCAAAGGTTGTTGTTGCCGGTGAGGCACTGCCTGCAGTGCCCGCAACCCGCGTTGGGGGCGCAAAAAACCCGCTGACCGAAGGCATAGTTGGCAACCCCGGCTCCCAGCTCGGCGATCGTGCCGACCACTTCATGACCGGGAACGCGTATGGTTCCTGGCGGATATGACCGGTGATTCCCATGAACGATTCGCAGATCGGTCCCGCAAATACTTGCGCTGAGGACTTTGATCAGCAATTCTCCCGCGCTAATTTCAGGAATGGGTACATTTTCCACACGCAGGTCGTCCGGGCCATGATATACCGCTGCCAGCATTTTTCCCCTGTCCTGCCGAACTTTATTCACCGATGATCTCCTTGAGATATACCGGACGTTCTTCCAGGAAGGATTTTGTTGCCGCCAGAACACCCGCCACTGCCCAGCGACCTTCAACCCCACCGGCACGCGGGACGGTCTGGTTCTGGATGCAGGTCACGAAATGCTCCAATTCGTTTATGTAACCCCATTCGAATCGCTCGGGCCAGGTCCTGAAGATGGGTGAAATTAATCCCTGGTCCCGGTTTGTGCATACGACCACAGATTGTCCCTGGAGTTCGCCGATTTGCATGATCCCCCTGTCACCAACGATCTCAACACGGGCATCGTACCCATATCCGCAGGGGCATACTCCCGAGATCAGCCCCAGCCCACCGTTCTCGAATTTAAGGTTGACCAGGGCGTTGTCATAAAAATGGGGCACATCCACATGGTTGGCTGCACCCTTGAAGTTTGCGACTTCCGCGTAAACCCGTACATAGTTTGATCCCATCAACCAGCGCGTTGTATCCCAATCATGGCTGTTGACCTCTGCCAGCATGCCATTGGAGGTTTTTAAATCCCGGGCCCAGGGTGGAGGCAAACCCGGACCATGGGTGTTGGATTTGATCATCATGGGTTGACCGATCTCCCCCGCCTCGATCCGCTGCGCGGCGGCGACGAACTCAGGATCGAAGCGGCGCATGAAACCCAATTGTAAAAACACCCCGTTCTGATTGGCAATATTCGTTATCGCATCACATTCCTGTAAATTCAGAGCCATCGGCTTTTCGAGAAAAACATGTTTCTTGTTTTCAGCCGACAGGGCTGCAAGCGGCAGGTGGGTGGGGGTGGGGGTGGTAATGACCACAGCGTCAAAGGGAATTTTCTCCAGGGCGTTTTCAAGGGTGTCAAATTGGTTTTCGATCCCAAATTCTGCGGCGGTTTCCCGGCGCACATTTACCACCGGCTCCACCAGTGCGACGATATTCCCGCCGGGGACGTGATGCGCAATGGCGCGGGAATGGTTTTTTCCCACACGTCCTGCGCCGATCATGCAAATTCGAACTGGCTTTTTCATCAAGGCTCCTGATTCGGACCGGTAATTATTTATCCCAGCTATGAAAGCTCATGCTGTAAAAAACTGGTTCATTGTGCGTTCAAATTCGATATATTTTTCTATCAAAGGCTGGTAGAGCTCATGGTTTCCTTTTGAAGGAGTAAAAGGCTTCCCACTTAGAAATGTTGTTTGGTCGGCATATGCAGCCAGGTCATTGATCAACCCGGCCGCTTTTCCGGCGATCATCGCAGCCCCCCAGGCACCAAACTCATTCCCCTTCAGCCTTTGGTATGGGATATTGAGAATATCCGCCTTGATCTGATTCCAGGTGTCGCTGCGCGCGCCACCGCCAACCACGCGCGATTCAGTTAGTTCTATTTCAGGCAGTAATTCTTTAAGGATTTTCAAATAATAGGCATATTCAAAGGCGATGCTTTCCAAGATCGCCCGTGCAAAGTGAGCCTGCGTATGAGACCATGACAGCCCCACCCATGCCCCGCGCATTTCCGGGCTGGACGGGCAGATGCGGCCTCCGAGGTGCGGCGAAAAGAACAGCCCATCGCAACCGGGTGGGACACTGCCGGCGATTGAGATCATTTGAGGATACAGGTCATCGGAAGCGGGCAAGGACTGACCATGGGCGGAGTTAAAAAATTGATCCCGGAACCAGCGCAGGGCAAGACCACCGCCGCCAATATAGGCGAGCGGGTTCCATAATCCGGGGATGACCGAGCGCATGGTCAGCAGGGCGCGATTCTTAACATCTGCAACAAATTTATCCGTGCACCCGGCGAGAACAGCAGCAGTGCCAGCGACATCAAAGATCATTCCGGGGCGGACGACGCCTGCGCCCAGGGCGTTTGCCGCAGTATCCCCCGCGCCAGCGGCGATGAGCGTTCCGGGAGCCAGCCCAAACACGGCAGCACAAACCTCCGATACTTCCCCGACCATCTCACAGGGATCAACTATCCGGGGGAGTTTGTTCATATCCAATCCAAAGACTCCACAAAGTTCTTTGGACCAGCTTCCACTGCGGGCGTCTGAAAACCCCGAAAAATGGATGTAGGTGTGATCGATAAATGCCTGGTCGGCCTTGAGACCGGCAATTTTACCGGCAACAAAGGTTCCGGGCATTACGAATTTTGCGGTGCGATGGTAAATGCCGGGTTGTTCGTTTTTCCACCAAAGCATCTTGGGCCCGTGATCACAGGTGGGAGGGCAGCCAGTAAGCTGGGTGATGCGATCGCCGGCCTCCTTATCCATCCACTCGATGTATGGCTGGCAACGCATGTCCAACCAGGAGTCAAAATTTGAGACGGGATTGAAATCTTCGTCGACCAGCCCAACCCCCGCCATTTGTGAATCAAATGCTATCGCGGCAATCTCCCTGGGATCCACCCCGCTGGATTCCACACACTTTTTCACGGTTTGGGCTGCCGAGTCGTAGAAGTCCTCGTTTTTCTGCTCAACGACTCCCGGCTTGGGGTAAAAAAGAGGAACCTCAACAGAAGCCTCTGAAATGAGTTTGCCGTCAACCTGGTAGAGCACAGCCTTGGTCCCGCTCGTTCCAAGGTCAACGCCAATGAGGTATTTCTGGTGCATTGTTTTCTCCAAAAGCACAATCTCTAAAAACCGGCTTCGTTTATCTTTCAGCGATTTGAGGCGTTTTCGCCTGAAGAAGTCTTGGGTACGCCCGAAAAGTTTGAGCCGAACTGCGCGATTTTCGGGTCGGATTCCCTCAATCTAAACAACTCGACTTCAAAACGCGACCGGTCGCCGCGATGCAAGGCGTGATAATACTCAATGGGCTGACCGCTTTCAGAATAGCTGATGCTGTCCAGCATTATCAAGGGGGCGCCACGCTCGATGCACAGGAGTTTGGCTTCATTCTCATTGGCCAGGACTGCCTCAATGTATCGGTGCCCCTTAGCAATGGTCACACCGCATTCTTTTTCCAGGAATTCATAAAGGGATCGGTCGGTGAGATCTACGGTGGCGAGATTCGGGCAGACATCAAATGGAATGTAGGTTGTGACCAGCTGAATGGGTTCAGAATTGATGAAGCGCAATCTCAGAATATCGATCACATTTTCGCCAGGATTGATCTTTAGAAATCTGGCGACCTTATCGGATGATGGGCTGACATTTTGGTGAATCACTTTTGTGACCGGTTTAAGGCCGCGTTCGACCATATCCTGGTAAAAACCAGTCAGTTTTTGGACCAGCCCTTCGCTGATCTTGGGCAATGATATAAAAGTCCCTTTCCCTTTCCGGCGAATGATCACCCCTTCAAGCTCCAACTCCCGCAGAGCCTGGCGAACTACCGTCCGGCTGATCCCATAGAGTACGCAAAGGTCCTGTTCCCCCGGGATTTGATCACCCGGTTTCCAAATTCCGAGTTGCACTTTCACCTTCAGGATCTCCATCAATTGAATATAATATGGAATATAGCTGTCAAAATTTATCTTTTCATTCATGGGCAGCCCTCTCTGGTTGAAAAGATGATTTCTTGTAATCCTGTTATGACAACTCATTATAAGAAAAACCATTCAACCTGTCAATAGAAATCCCAAAAAATCACGTCTTTTATGCTCATTATGGGTTATAAAAACAAAGTCACTTGTAATTTGTGATTTCCATTGTTATAATAATGTTATCCTGTAATGACAAGTGCGGTGATAAATAAATCACATAATCCAGTGAGGGAGCAAATCCCACTTGTAAAAGAAGTAAAATTCGAAAAATAATGTACCCAAAAATCAACCAAACTATCAAAGGAGGCACAAAATGAAGGTCGGAATTGACAGCTATTGTTATCATCGCTTTTTCGGTGAAGTCTACCCGGATCAGAAAAAGCCTGCAAAAAAGATGACCATGCAGGACTTTCTTGTACGCGCCAAGGAACTGAAGGTGGATGGAGTTTCGCTTGAATCCTGTTTCTTCCCCCCCAAGGTTGACCGGGCATGGTTTAAAGATCTGAAAGCCCAACTGGATGATTACAAGTTCGACCGGGTTTATGCCTGGGGTCACCCGGATGGTCTTGAACGCGGCCAGAACTGGACCGCCTATGAAGAGATGGTCGCGGGAATTCCAAAGGCGAAATCGATTGGGGCGGATGTGATGCGGGTGGTGGGGAGCAGCTTGATGTTCCGGCACGAACCGCACGGCCCACAGGTCAAAGCCCTGGTAAAAATGTTCAAAAAGGCAGCCGTGATTGCCAAGGACCACGGGGTGAAATTGGCAGTGGAGAATCATATCGACTTCACTTCGGATGAGATCCTTCAAATGATGGAACTGGTTGATTCTGATTATTTCGGGCTGAACTTTGATACCGGAAACTTCCTGCGGCTGCTCGACGACCCCATCAGGGGAATGGAAAAACTTGCCCCCTACGTGCTGGCAACGCATGTCAAGGACCTGATGCCTGACAAGAGCGCCCGCCCGACCGATTGGCATTTCTTTGCCGGGGTCCCCGTTGGAATGGGCTTGATCGATAATCAAACCCTGGCACAACTGCTGCATAAGGCACACTTCAAAGGATTCCTGGCAGTGGAGATTGACCATCCTCACAAGGATTGGACCGAACGGGAAGACGAAGCGGTGGCATTGAGCATTAAGGAATTAAAGCGGATTTCCAGCGCATTGAATTAATTCACCCATTCCCGGGAACGGATCTATTTCCAATACCGGGATTCCATTTTGAAAGGAGAGGATCCCTTGAAGAAAGTAAACATTGCAATAATCGGGACGGGGTTCATGGGCAAAGCCCACAGCAATGGCTGGAGACAGGCGCCCAAGTTCTTTCACCTGGGAATGACACCCGTGATGAAGGTGGCCTGCGACCTGGATAAGAAAGAAAGCAGCGATTTTGCCGAAAATTGGGGTTGGGAGACAGCGGAAACAGACTGGCACAAGGTGGTTGAGCGACCGGATGTGGACGTGATCGATATTTGCACTCCAACCTTTCTGCACAAGGAGATTGCCGTTGCAGCCGTTCAGAACGGGAAGCATGTCTTTTGCGAAAAGCCGATCACCCTGTCGTATGCCGGCGCCAAGGAGATGTATGAAGCCGCGAATAAAGCGGGTGTTGTGCATTATCTAAACCATAACTACCGCCGGGTTCCTGCGATCGCTTTTGCCAAGAAACTGATCGAGGAGGGGAAGATCGGACAAATCTTCCACTGGCGCGGAACATACCTGCAGGACTGGATCACCGACCCGAATTTTCCCCTGACATGGCACCTGCAAAAAAAATTCGCCGGGGCAGGTCCGCATTTTGATCTGAATTCGCACAGTGTCGATCTTGCGCGCTACCTCGTGGGCGAAGTGGAATCGGTCGCGGCCATGATGAAAACATTCGTGAACAAGCGACCCCTTCCCGGCAAAGGTGCCGGTACATTCAAGTCAGGTTCTGCCACCACGGAGACCGGAAAGGTGACCGTGGACGACGCGGCCTTCATGGTTGCCGAATTTGAAAATGGTGCACTGGGCGCATTTGAGGCCAGCCGGTTTGCGAGCGGACGGAAGAACTACAATTATTTTGAAATATACGGCAGCAAGGGAAGNNTTACCAATGCGACCCATCCATATGTGGGGGCATGGTGGCCGCCCGGGCATATCATCGGCTATGAACACGAATTTACACATGCGATGGTGGACTTCCTGACCGCCATCGAAAAAGGCGGGAAGATCGAGCCCAATTTTTATGACGGGATGAGAGGCATGCAGGTCTTGGAGGCGGCAGCCCTCTCGGCAACCACTGGTCGAAAGGTGAACGTATCCGAGGTCAAGTAACTGCTCTCCCGCAGGAAGATGGATGGTTGATTACATGAGGAGGGACGGGTTCTTTTGGGTGGCCCGTCTCTCCCATGCTTGACCTGCCTCCCACAGGCACGAGATGAAATTCCAGGAGAAAAACATGAAAGCCAAACTTGTCCCAATCTATTTTAAAACAGCCGAAGACCCCGACTTTTCGACTCAACTGCAAAAACTGCACGAACTCCTGGCTGACGAGGCCGAGATCCTGGAACCCAAGCAGCTCGGATCGAGCCTGCCGGAGACAGATGGCGTGATCTTTCCCCAGATGTTGGGACAGGCTTTTCGAGAAGCAGAAAAAATTGAAAAGCTGCCGCAACCGCTCTTAATCGTCACCTCGGAATTTGGGACTGTCTCCATGTGGGATTGGGAGATCAACAGTTTCCTGGGCGCCAGGGGGGTCAGGGTGATCGGACCCACAAGCCTGGAAAAAACCAAGCAAGCCTGCCGGGCCCTGGCATTAAAACGGCAGTTGAAACGCTCCAAATTCCTGGTGTTCCAGGATAAACCTGCCAGCGGCGGCGGCAACCAGGATGAAATTTTCAAACGGTTCTACTGGTGGGAACCTGAATGCGTTAATGCCATCGAGAAAAAATTTGGGGTCAAGGTTGTACAAAAGAGTTTTAAAAAGTTGGGGGAGGAGGCAAAAGTAATTTCTGACCAGGCGGCCCAAACAGCCTGGGAGCAGCGGAAGGCGAAAACCCCGGTGGGGAACATTACCAACCGGGCCATCCTGAGCGCGGTGAAAATTTATATGGCTGTCAAGGCAGAACTGGACCAGGACCCGGATATCATCGCGGCCGGGATCAATTGCTTGAATGAATCTATGTTTTCAGATACCACTCCCTGCCTGGCGTGGAATTTTTTGTATGAAGACCAGCGCCTTGTCTGGGGCTGCGAGGCAGACCTGGTTTCAATGCTCACCAAGGTGTTGATCGACAAAACCATCGATGTCCCCTTCATGATGACCAACCTGTATCCATTCCAGATGGGNNCCCTTCGACCGGTTATCAGTGGTGGAGGGAAATTTGCCAAAATATGCCCAGTTTGAGCACAGCCATTGTCTGAATGGGGCGGTGATCCGCGTGCCACACGGCGAACGGCTGGTGGACAGCCTGGTTTCGCATCATTACATCATCACCACCGGGCATAACCGGAATAAACTGGAAATGGTTTCGAAAGTTTTCGACCTTGAATGCATTACGATCTAGATATTCAACGAGGAAACATTTCGGAAACGTAATCCCAATAACATCCCTAAATCGCATAAATAATACCAACTTATAACAAATATAGTTATAAGTTAATATAATTATCGCAAAAGATATTGACTATTCGTCATAGATGAGTATAATGAATAAGTCATAATGTAATGATGTAATTACCTGTCCCCCGGTAATAAACCATCCGATCTTTTATTTATAGTTAATTGCTAAAACCGAAATGGTGACTTGAGATAATAGGTACTTATTTAAATTTCGTAATCCTGGTGTTCTGTTCACATCCACAGTTCTTTACTTTCAAGGAAAGAAAAGAGAGCCGTAAAAAGTGATGGGAACCGTCCATGAATTAGCACATCGAAAGTCCAAACAGAATCCTGCCCTGGTGATGCCTGTATGGCTTAGCCAGGCTGAATCGTTACCCAATCGAAATTTCGTCACCATCCCGGAAAACAAGCTCATCAACCTGGTTCGTACTCATACCGAACTTACGATAGCGGAATTTGTCAGCCATACCGATTATTCCCGAAGCAAGATTAAAAACTGCATCGACTCCCTGCTGGACAAAAAAATAATAGTTGTGAATGAGGCCACAGAATATTCCGGCGGGCGGCGTTCGAAGACCTTCCGCCTGAATGGGGACCTGGGGCTTGTGGCAGGCGTTGATATTGGGGCAACCAGTGTCGATTTATGCATTGCAGATTTTTCCGGCAAGTTCCTTGCGCGCCATGCGGAGAACATATCCGTCATGGAAGGACCGATAAAGATTCTGGGGCGGGCGTGCAGCATGTTCGAACAGCTGCTCAAGGAGCATAACTTGCGCCCGGAAAAATTGAACGGCATCGGGATAGGAGTTCCGGGACCGGTGGATTTCTTGGTCGGGACCCTGGTATCTCCGCCGATCATGCCTGGATGGGATCACTATCCAATCATCCAAACTGTGCAGCAGTGGTTCCCCTGCGCCAATGTTGTCGTTGATAATGATGTTAATGTGATGGCATTGGCAGAAATCAACCAGGGTGCCGGCAAGGGAGTGGACAACCTGATCTTTGTAAAAATTGGGACCGGCATTGGCGCAGGTATCATCTGCGAGGGAAACATTTATCGCGGATCCAGCGGTTGTGCGGGGGATATTGGACATATCAGCGTTAATAAAACCGGGCCTTTGTGTCACTGTGGTAACAGGGGCTGCCTGGAAGCCCTGGCCGGAGGACCAGCCATTGCCGAGAAGGCATTATTGGCGGCACAAGCCGGTCAGAGCACCATTCTGCTGAAACATTATGAAATGAACGGGAATGTCCTCCGCACCAAGGATGTGGGAGATGCTGCCCGCGAAGGGGACGCGCTGGCGATAGAAGTCATTCGTGAAAGTGGGCAATTCATCGGGGATGTGCTTGCCGGGCTGGTTAATTTCTTCAACCCCGAGATGATCGTGATAGGCGGAGGGGTCATGAACCTCGGCAACCTCCTGCTTTCTTCAATTCGCCAGACCGTCCTCAATCAATCCACCCCCCTGGCAACCCGCGATCTGCAAATCGTTTTTTCGGAAACCGGTTCGGATGCAGGAGTGATCGGTGCGTTAAATCTTGCCATGGATTACATGTTCACCCTTTCGGATGGCAGCGCTGAACCGACCGCAAGATGAGGAAGATTGCATGAAATTTGGAGTCAATACCTTTGTTTGGGTTTCACCCTGCTCCACAGACGCCGTGAAAGACCTGGCGCCGAGGGTGAAGTCCATGGGATTTGACATCCTCGAGATTTCGGTGGAAAACCCGGCTTTAATTGATGTAAAAGATGTGAAAGCTGTTTTAAAAGACCATCAACTTGAAGGCATTCTTTGCGGTGCTTTTGGTCCCGACCGGAACATTTGCAGTGATGATCCGAAAAAGGTGGCGAACGCGAAAACATATATCCGCTGGTTGATCGATGGCGCGGCTCAACTTGACTCCAAGGTGGTTTGCGGTCCCATGTATTCTGCGGTCGGAAAAGAACACCTTGCAGACAGCGAGTCCAGAAGGAAAGAATGGGACCGGGCGGTTGCCGGGATCCAGGAAATGGCGGATTATGGCGCAGATAGAGGCATTAAATTGGCTTTTGAACCTTTAAATCGTTTTGAAACAGACATGATCAACGTGGTTTCACAGGGATTGGACTTTATCCGGGATGTCGGGCGAAAAAATGTCGGGTTGCATTTGGATTCATTCCATATGCATCTTGAAGAGAAGAGCAGCGCGGAAGCGATTCTTCGTGCAGGGGAGAGACTGTTCCACTTTCATGCCTGTGAAAATGACAGGGGAGTCCCCGGCACCGGCCAGGTGCGCTGGCAGGAGATCGCGGGAGCATTGAAGGAAATCAACTATCAGGGTCCGGTGGTGATCGAATCATTCACCTCCCAGGTGAAAGAGATCGCCCGGGCAGTCTGCATCTGGCGGGAAATTGCCCCCAGCCAGGATGCCATCGCACAGCAGGGTCGTGAATTCCTGCAAACACTATTGGCATGATCAGGCGTTATTGTTGGCGAGGTTGTTAATATGGCAACTGAAATTCAAGAGACAAATGTGAAAAGTCCTGAAAAAATTCAGCCCACGATGGAAGTACAGCACATCTCCAAGCGATTTCCGGGTGTGGTTGCGCTGGATGATGTTTCGCTTCAATTCTTCCCCGGCGAAATCCATGCCGTTGTGGGGGAGAATGGGGCTGGCAAGTCCACGTTGATGAAAATCATGTCAGGGGCTTACATACCGGACTCTGGAACGATCCATTTGAGCGGGGAAAAATTATCCTTTTCGCATCCGCAAGAGGCCCAGTTGAATGGCATCAGCATCATTTACCAGGAGTTTAACCTGCTTCCAGAACGCACCGTGGCACATAATATTTTTCTCGGGAGGGAACCTTCAAGATTTGGAGCACTCGACGTCCGGCAGATGAATGCACAGGCCCGGGAGGTTTTAAAGGAGATCGGCGTGGAGAAAATGATCTCTCCCACGGTCCTTGCCAGCAGCCTCTCGGTGGCGGAGCAGCAACTGGTGGAAATTGCCAAGGCGATTTCCTTCAAAGCCAAGGTGTTGATCATGGATGAACCCACGGCAGCCCTGACCTATACGGAAGTAAATTTGCTTGACGACTTGATCCACAGGCTGAAGCAGCGCGGAATGGCGATCATTTTCATCTCCCACCGGTTGATCGAGGTTTTTAATATTGCTGACAAGATCACGGTTCTGAAAGATGGAAAGTTCATCAAGACCGTGAATAAGAAGGAAGTCACCCCCGCCGACGTGGTGTACCTGATGGTCGGACGGGCACTGGACCATTACTTTCCACCCCTGGGCAGCCCCGAGGACTTTGGTGCGGTTGCATTAAAAATCAAGAATGCATCGAACGAATTCATAAAAGGCGTCAATTTTGAACTGCGCAAGGGCGAGGTCCTGGGTATTGCAGGGCTGCAAGGTTCCGGGCGCACAGAATTGGCCCAGGCATTATTTGGAGTGGCACCCTTCAGATCAGGTTCCATGGAACTCCATGGAAAAGCGATCGCCATCAAGAATCCCGTCAAGGCGATCAAGAAGAAGATGGGCTTTGTCACCGAGGATCGGAAATCGGAAGGGATTGCCCCCCGGCAGCCGATTCGGGATAACATGCTGTTGACGGTCCGGGCAATTTTAAACCTGGTGGGTATTAATTATAAGGATGGGATCAGGAAGTCGCGCAAGCTGGTGCCCATGCTGGGCAAACAGGTGGATATAAGAACCGACTCATTCGATCGCGAAGCGCAATTTCTCAGCGGCGGCAACCAGCAGAAAGTGGTGCTTGCCAAATGGCTGGCCTCGGATGCGGATGTATTCATTTTCGATGAACCCACCCGGGGGATCGATGTGGAATCAAAAGCCAGCATCCACGACATGATCCGGGAGCTGACCAAACGCGGCATCGCGGTCCTGATGATCTCATCGGAACTGCCGGAGATCATCGGGATGAGCGACCGCATCCTCGTGATGGCCGACCGGAAGGTTGCGGGGGAGCTGCCGGCAAAGTCAAGCGAGCAAGAGATCATGTTGATGGCCACCGGTCACTCAACCGGCACGCAAAAGACTACAGTCCCGGCAGGAAAGGATTAATATGACGACTGCGCCTGTTTCTGAGAACGGGTTTAAAAGAATCCTGAATTCCATCCACATACCACCGGTCTATTTTTTCCTTATCCTTGTATTCCTGGGAGGAGGATTGTTGGACCGGGTTTATGCGGATGGGCAGATTTTCAAGAACCCGGCGATCATGCTGAATATCGTTGTCCGGTCCGTGGCGTTGGGAATAGTAGCCGTGGGACAGAGCCTGGTGATCATTGGCGCTTCGATTGATCTTTCCGTTGCCTACACCATCAGCATAACGGCGGTCATGTCTTCCTACCTCATGCAGGGAAAAACAGCCAATGTGCCCATGACGATCGTGGGAGTCTTTGGGATCGGATTGGTCATCGGCCTGGCAAACGGACTGACCATCACAAAACTGCGGGTCAATCCCTTTATCGCCACCCTGGGCGTCAGCCTGATCATTAAAGGGATCATCAATGCCTCATTCTCCAATTACACCGGCAGCGTGCCGCAGAGTTTTGAATTCTTTGGATACGGCACCCTTGGACCCCTGCCGGTATCCATTCTCATTCTCCTGTTGATCGTGCTGGGAGGCTGGTTCGTGTTATCCAGGACAAAATTCGGATCCCACCTGTACGGGGTGGGAGGCAATTCTGAAGTGGCGCGCCTTTCCGGTGTGAGAACCGACCGGGTTTTAATAGGGGCACACATCATCTGCAGCATGACCGCGGTCCTGGCAGGGTTGTTCCTGGTCAGCCAGATGCGTTCCGGAGCCCCCTGGGTCGGGCCAAATGGAGTCTATGATCTTAATTCGATCGCCACCACGGTGATCGGCGGCACCGCCCTGGCAGGCGGAAAAGGTGGGGTCTGGGGTACGCTCGGCGGGGTTTTGATCTTCGGCGTCCTGGAAACGGTTTTCAACCAGTTGGGCGTAAACCCGTATCTTAAAACGGTTCTGCAGGGAGCAATCATTGTCATCGCCGTGGCAAGCTACACGCTGCGCTCGAAAAAAGAAGCGGCTTAAAGAGAGGATCGAATGACGGAATCAACCTCCACACCACAGGCAAGATCCTCCAACGCCCTCCGCTCGATCTGGGCAGGGTTGAAACGGGTACCCCCTGTATACCCGGTCTTCTTCATCATTTTCATCGTGCTGGGGCTGCTTAATCCCGGTAAATACCAATCGATGAACGGGATCATGACCTTTCTTCGTACGGCTGCCCCCCTGGGGATGCTTGCCATCGGGGAAATGCTGGTGCTGGCCCTGGGTGGTTTTGACCTGTCTGTTGGAGCGATCGTCACTTTTGTGGTTCTGGTAAGCTCAAAACTGCTTGCCAATGACCCCTCCAATGCCTACCCGGCAATTTTGATCATGCTGGGATTTGGCGTTGCGATCGGATTGGTTAACGGGCTGGTGGTTAGTTATTTGAAAGTTCCCTCGTTCATAACCACCCTGGGAATGATGCTGCTGGTGCGAGGCGGCGCCCTGTACTGGGTGGGCGGCGCACCGCAAGGCTACCTGACGGACAACTGGCGCATTTTTGGGCGGGGCTTCATTGAAAACGTTCCCATTTTTTCCAGGATCCCCTATGCATTGATTGTACTGCTTGTTTTTGGGATCATCGCCTATTTCCTTTTCCACAAGACCCATTTTGGGAAACAGATCCTGGCGATCGGTGATAACGTCCGTGCGAGCCAGCTTTCAGGGGTCAGGATCAGGCTTGTGCGCGGGCTTACCTTTATCATGTGTTCGGTTTTTGCGATCATCGGGGGGATATTGCTGGGAGGATTTGGCGGGGTGAATGTTACCATTGGAGAAGGCATGGAAATGCAGGCGATAGCAGCCTGCGTGGTCGGCGGTGTGCTGCTGGGCGGAGGAAAAGGGAACGTGCTGAATGCAGTTTTTGGAGCGTTCACCCTGCAGGCGATCGTCAACCTGTTGAACCTGCTTGGTTTACCCAAACCCTACACCGATGCGGTGCAGGGATTGATCATCATCGGCGCGGTCGCCTATGTTGGATTGACTTCGGCAAGGAAACGGTAAATGCAGGGTTGAACCTTTCAGTTCTTGAAGTCTGGAACGCAAAACTGGCGAGATGATAAAAAAAGGAGGTGGTGCCCGGATACGAAATGATGGCAATAACGGAGGTTTTGTTGTATCCTAATCTGTCACATATTTTCTTGGAGGAGTAACAATAATGAAAAAGAATTTGTATGCAGTCCTGTCAGTAATGATGGTCGTTACCATGCTACTGGCTTCCTGCGCACCGAAAAAGGCCGCGAACCCCGGTCTGGCAATGGAGCAGGCCAAGGTGGCCGCGCAGTACTTCAATGATGCCGACTTTACGAAATCACAGGAATACATGAAGATGTCGGCGCTGAACCCCAGCGACCCGATCTATCTACAGTACTTGCTCGACAATCCCACCGACATCACCAAGTACCCGCAGTATGCCTCGTTTGCCGGCAAGACACCCCCGTTCAACATCTGCTTCTCCAACGCCGGTGTCAACAACCCCTGGCGCGTGGTCGGCTATATCGACATGCGCGAACAGGTGGAGCAGCTCCGCACCGAAGGCTTGGTGAAGAATTTCTACCATCTGGATGCCCAGGGCAATGATGCCAAGCAGATCGCCGACATCCAGGACATCATCAACACCCCGGGGAAATGCGACATCCTGATCGTTGCTTCGAATACCAGTGATGCCCTGACCCCGATCGTTGAGAAAGCCTGTGAAGTCATGCCCGTGGTCCAGTTTGACCGCTATGCCCAGACGGACTGCCCGGTCGTTTCCGAGCGGACCATCGGCGGTTATGCCTTTGGCATCACCGGTGCCAATTTCGTGGTGGACAACCTGCCCAAGGGCGGCAACGTGCTCGCCTTCCGCATCCTACCGGGTGTGGACGTGCTGGAGCAGCGATGGGGTGCGGCGCGCAAGATCTTTGAGCAGCATCCCAACCTGAACATCGTCGGCGTCGAATTCGTAGCCTACGACAGCTTCAAGGCCAGCACCGTGGTCAGCGACTACCTGGCGAAGTATGGCCATATCGACGCGGTCTGGATGGATGCAGGCGGCACCGCCAAGACCATCCTCGAAGCCTTCAAGGATGCCGGAGCTCCTTATCCAAAAGTGATGGTTGGCGAGGACCAGGAAGACTACCTGGAATATTGGAAAGCCAACAAGTTGACCGCCATCGCCCCCACCTTCCCGACCTTCCAGTGGCGCACCGCTGTACTGGCTGCAGTCATGTTCCTGCAGGGCAAGACCGTCCAGCACAACTGGATCATGCCCCAGCCTGAGATCACCAATGCCAATCTGGATACCTATATCAATACCTCCATGCCTCCGCTGCACTATGCCCTCTGCGGCTGCGCAGACATGACCAACTACCCAGGCGCCTGGGAAAAACCCGATATCAACAAATACAAAGACGTTCCTTAAATCGGGGTTACAATCTCGTAATTTTGAGCCCGCTCGATCTTCGGGCGGGCTCAAATNNTTCAACAGCAGCTACTGGAATTTCGAACAATGTCTTCAATGGGCGCAGAAGAATGACGTGCATTGGATCGAATGCGGGATGATCGACGGGGTGAGCTGGATCCATGGGCTTGGGTACCAGCCGCACGTAGCCATGTGGGAAGATCCCATGATGTGGCGCGAAAAGGCCGCCAAGTACGGGGTGCGCTTTTCGCAGATCGATGCCGCCTTCCCGCTTTCCCTGCCAGAGGGCTCCACGCTGGGCGTGGAATACGCCCTGCGCACCATCCGCTGGGCCTACCTTGCCGGCTGCGACCACATTGATACCACTGACGACCGCTTCGCTCCAAAAGGTCTCACCAATGACCAGGCGATGGATATGATGAAAAGATCGTATGGGCAGATCGTGGAAACTGCTGAACGTTATAAAATGATCATAGATATCGAACCTCACGGCTATTACACCACCAAGCCCGAGTTCATGGAAAAAATGCTCGCTTTTGTTGACAGCCAATACCTGCGGATGAACATGGATACCGGCAATACCTTTATTGCCGGGCAGGATCCGGTGGCCTTCCTGACTAGGTTCAAGGACAAGGTCAGCCATGTGCATGTCAAGGATGTCAGCGAAACCCTTGCCGCCTCGCTGCGCGGAGAACTGACCGGCATCGCCGTCAGTCAATGTGCCATCGGGGAGGGTGTGAACCGGGAGAACATCAAGAAGTGCCTTGATGTGCTGGTGGACTTGAAATACAACGGCGTGGCAAGCCTGGAATGTGAGGGACAAGGCGGGCCGATGATCGAGAAAAGCCTGGCATTCGTGCGCCAGGCCGTCAACGAGGCGAACAAGCGCATGGCTGGAAAATAATCCATCAGATCCAACGAATCAAGGAAAGGAGCAAAACATGGGTAAGGTATTTCTGGGTATTAATATGGAATTTGTGCGCCACCACGATAAACCCTTCGACTGGGGGGTTGCCAAGGCGGCCGAGATCGGCTACCAGTACATCGAGCCCATGGTGCACTGGGGGCGCGAGCTTTTAAGCGAAGCGCGCTATTTTCACAGCGTTTCCATGTATGATGATCCCCGCTGGGCACGGGACCTGTGTGAAAAGCACAATGTCAAGATGTCAGGGCTTTCGACCCACACCCCCCTGTGCAAGCCGGAGATCAGCGTGGAATATTTGAAACAAGCCATCCGCTGGGCATCGGATGCCGGGGCACCCGTGGTCAACACCGATGAAGGACCAAAACCTGAATGGACCACCAAAAAGATGGATTACGAGTTGATGACCTACACGTTGACGGAAGCCTCCATGGTGGCTGAACGCTACGGCATAAAGATCGGGCTGGAACCGCACCAGCAGTACAGCAAGTCACAGGAAGGACTTGACAGCATCTTTAACCTGGTAAAATCCCCCGCCATCGGCATCAACTATGATACCGGCAACAGCTATCTCGCTGGGACCACGGATACCTACGCCTGGCTGACCCATGTCAAGGATCACCTGGTGCATCTGCATGCCAAGGACATCAGTTTTTCGCAAAGCGGTGCAGAGCGCGGGAAGGTCACCGGGACCCCGGTGGGCTGCGCTTGCGGAGACGGGGTCGTTGATTGGAAGCGCATGATTAAAATCGCAAAGACCGCTCCCGTGGACATCGTGTTCAGCGTGGAATGCGGGACTGTCCCGGATGCGATCCGCAGTTTCGAACACTTAAGCAAACTGATCTAGACCGGTTTGAGGAGCAAACAGCGGCGCGCAATGCCGGGCCGAGCAGGGTCCATTTGGAGGCATTATGAAACTCGGATTCTTCACAGCAGCCCTTCCCGGGATTTCCCTGGAACAAGCAGCAAAATGGGGTGCTGAAAGCGGTTTTCAGGCGATTGAAATTGCATGCTGGCCGCACGAAAGGGCAGCGCGCCGGTATGCGGGCGTAACCCATATCGATGTGGCCCGGTTGGATAAAGCCGGGGCGAAGGAAATCCGGAAGATGCTGGATGGCTACGGGCTGACGATCTCCGCCCTGGGGTACTATCCGAATCCGCTGCACCCGGATGCCGATCACCGCAGGACCGTGATCGCCCACCTGAAAAAAGTGATCCAGGCCGCCGCGCTTTTGGAGGTGCCCGTGGTGGGCACTTTCACCGGCAAGGACAAGGATAAGACCGTGCCGGCGAACCTGGAACTGTACGCAAAGATTTGGCCCCCGATCGTGAAATTTGCAGGGGAGCACGGCATCAAGATCGGCATTGAAAACTGTCCCATGCTCTTTTCTTACGATGAATGGCCCGGGGGCAACAANNGGGCTCAACCTCGATCCGTCGCACCTCATCCTGCAGATGATAGACTATGAACGCGTGGTACGTGAATTTTCCAGGAAGATCTTTCATGTTCATGCGAAAGATCTGCACATAGACCGCGAGGGTCTCTACAACAACGGCGTCTTGTCTCAAGGCATGGGTTGGCAGGTGCCGCGCCTGCCCGGCAGGGGTGATGTGAATTGGGCCGCCTTCATCGGCACGTTATCCGCCGCGGGTTACGATTACGTGGTGAGCATCGAGCATGAAGACCGCGAATACGAAGGCAGCGAAGAATTGGTCAAGCNNTGGAAAATGACAGCCTCAGGCTGCAGGTGGCGCGCTCCTTTGGACCGCGCATCGTTTCGCTGAACTATAAGGGGGGAGCCAACCTGCTGGCCGAACTGCCGGATTTTGTGACCCGGCGTCCGGATGGAAAAATCTATCGTTTGTACGGCGGTCACCGCCTGTGGGTGGCACCGGAGGACCACATCCGCTCGTATGCCCTGGATGACAGGGCGGTGGATATTGCGGATACCGCTGACGGACTGCTCATCCGTAAACCTGTCGAACCGGAGACAGGGATCGAAAAATCCATGCTGATCAGCCTGGCAAAAGGGGAGGCAAAATTGACGATCACCCACCGCTTGACCAACAGGGGTCCGGCTGCGGTGGAGTGCGCCCCCTGGGCGATCACCCAGGTGAGAAAGGGCGGGGTGGCGATCCTGCCGCAGGCAATCACCCAGACGGGACTCCTGCCCAACCGCACCGTGGCATTTTGGCCTTACTCGGATATCACCTCCCCCCATTTGAAGTGGGGCAACCGCCACCTCCTGGTCCATGCGCAGCCGCAGCCGATCTTCAAGATCGGATTCCCCAACCCGCGCGGCTGGCTGGCATACTGGCTGGAGGGCACCCTGTTCTTTAAATGCTCAGCCTACGATGCCCGTGCGGAATATTTTGACCTGGGTTGTTCAAGCGAATGCTTTTGCAATGACCAGTTCCTGGAGTTGGAAACACTGGCCCCGAAGGTTAACCTGGCTCCGGGCGCATCCACGGCGCAT
>DBFP01000037.1 GCA_002294405.1 Anaerolineales bacterium UBA877
TGGATGATGTTCTCGAGACCCATGCGTCCGATTTTTTTAATGGAAGCTGCAATCTCTTCGGCATTGCCATCCACGACGTAGGGTAAAGGCATGAACGAATCCCCTGCAAACAGGACACGATCTTCCTCAACCAGCACGGCAATTCCATCCGGGCTGTGGCCGGCAGTTGGCATGATGGAAAGATTCTTCTTGCCAACCCGAACATTCAGCGTTCCCTGGTTAAAAGTTAAATGCGGTAAAACGATTTTAACCTGGCGGAAAGTTTGGTTCTGTTTGCGGGCATTTTCAAGAGCCGGAATTCCACGCTCGATCAGCAGGTCGCGACACATGGAATGGGAAATGATGGTCGCTCCCGGGAAAAAGCAGTTGCCCCAGGTATGATCGGCATGATAATGGGTGTTGATGATATAGTGCACCTGGACCCCCAGCTCATGCTCGACATAATCACGCATGGCAAGCGTCTCTTCGGGCAGCGCTAGCGTGTCAATCACCAGGGCCCATTGTGGTCCGACCACCACTCCAGCCGTTACCTGGGCATATACTTCACTCTGGAACCAGTAGACATTCTCGGAAATCCGTTCACGATGCATGGGAAACCTCAAAGAAAAGATGCCTAAATCTAGCACAAATGAGGGTCAAAAGTCAAGGAAAAGCGAATTTTGGTGGGGAAAGACATAGGTTTTTCAGACATTATTCACGTAATCAGATTTGAGCAATGATCAATTTTTTTCCTTGACCAGACTCAATCCCTCGTGATAAACTTCACTTGTTTGAAATTGCCGCGCAATCGGCAACATCCCAAAAGAAAGGAGGCGCACTGCATGCTCTTACGCGATTATGGATTTGAAAACCGAATCAGCACATCTGCTGGTGATGTTCAGACCAACCTTTCGCGGAGTGCGCCTGTTGCCTGGTAGGATTTACGCTGGTTATTTAGGCCACGGACACTCCTGCCCGTGGCCTTTTTCATTCCCAAGGTAGTCCTGGGAAGCCCATGGTCGTTTTTTTCCGCCCTTGTCCGTTGCGTTCCAGAATGGAGAGAGCCAGGAGAATGACTTTATGAATACTTCAAAAGAGATAATTCCTGTTCCCAATACCCCGGCAATCACCGGGTTGGTCTTCCGCCGCTTCCAGGGTGAAGTGGATTACCCGCAGATGACGGCCCTAATCTCGGCTTGCAAGGTCGCGGATGGAGTGGAGCGCAGCACGAGTATCGAAGATGTTGCCCGGGCATACCGTCACCTGGAAAATTGCGATCCTCGAACGGATATGCTTTTTGCCGAGGTGGACGGAAAAGTGATCGCATACGGTCGCATCTGGTGGGACGACCTTCTGGATGGAATTCGCCTGTACCACCCTTTCGGATTTTTGCACCCGGATTGGCGCGGGAAAGGCATTGGTCAGGTCATGCTTGCAGCAGGAGAACGCCGCATCCGGGAGATCGCTGCTGACCACCCTAAAGAGAAATTAAAATTTTTTCAGGTGGAACCATTTGAAACTGAAAAAAGCCTGATTTCCCTGTTGGAAAGCCGCGGGTACCTGCCCGTCAGGTTCGAAATGCATATGCTGCGCGATTTGAACGAGCCCATTCCCGAGGCACCCATGCCAGCCGGTCTTGAGGTCCGTCCTGTGAAACCGGAAAACCTGCGGCATATCTTTGAAGCCAGCAACGAAGCTTTCCGTGATCACTGGGGCAACCGTGACGAAAGCGAGGAGGAGGATCGGATGCAAATGGAAAGCCCAAATTTTCACCCGGAACTATGGAAGGTGGCCTGGGATGGTGACCAGATGGCAGGTGCCGTTCATAATTTTATTGATGAGAAGGAAAACCTTGAATACGGACGAAAACGCGGTTACACCGAGGGAGTCTGCACCCGCCGCCCTTGGCGCAAGCGGGGGCTGGCTCATTCCCTGCTGGTCCAGAGCATGAAAATGTTCAAGGAAATGGGAATGACCGAAACTGCCCTGGGCACAGACTCACAGAATATCTCTGGATCGGTTCGACTGTATGAGAGCGTTGGTTACCGCAAGTCCAGATTGCAGATAATCTACCGGAAGGCGATGGAGTAAAATAAACCATCAGCCATAATTAAAATATCCTGTCTCATCAAAGGAGAGTGATATGCAACTACGCTGCACTTACTGCCAGACCATGTTCGCCCTCGGTCGGGATGACATGCTCGCAGCCCTGGAACACATGGAAGAGAATAAATTGATATATCATGATGCCCACTGCCCGAAATGTCGCAAGGCTAACCGCGTCGAACGCGCCCGCATGGAGCGTTCCTTCCCGGATTGGAAAACTGCGATCAAGACCATGGCAAAGGAAGCCTCCCGGGTTGAAATCGAAACAGGGAACCAGGGGTCAGACTCCACGGTGGAAAAATCCACCCCCATAAGTAAACCCGATGCCAAAAAGGTAAAAAAACATTCGGTCAAAAAAAACCTGGTGGAAACGAAGAAAAAATGAATGTTCGGGCTGTCTTTGTTGACTTCGGTGGGGTCATCATGCGAACCGAGGATAAGGGGCCGCGCACGCACCTGGCAAAACGCCTGGGCATGCCCGAGAAGGACCTTGAAAAGCTCTTTTTCGAAAGCGAATCCAGCCATCGGGCCTCGTTGGGAATAATACCGGAGGAGGCCCACTGGAAGGTGGTGGCTCAAGCCCTGGAGGTCAGCCGCGCAGAAGCTGACAAGATCATTTCCGAGTTTTTCTCCGGTGATCGGGCAGATGTAATTCTCCTCGAATACCTGCGCAGCCTGCGCCCGGAACACAAGATCGGTCTGATCAGCAACGCCTGGTCCGGTCTGAGGGCATTCATTTCCACCCGGGAATTTGAGGCCATTTTCGATGAATTGATCATTTCCGCCGAAACTGGGTTGATGAAACCTGACCCGCGCATTTACCACCTGGCACTCGAAAAACTGGGTGCCCGCCCCGAAGAGTCGGTTTTCCTGGACGATGTGCTTGCCAATGTGGAAGCCGCGCGAGCGATTGGCATGAACGCCATCCAGTTCATACAGCCTGAAAAATCGCTGGAAGAGTTGAAGCAATTTCTGGATAATCACCGGTGACCTTCCACCTGTCGGGGGGAAAGGTCGCCTGACAGGAAAAATATGAAAATCCATCTAAACAATCGTCCTATCCTGAGATCTTTGAGGGATGGGCTAATTATTTGCCGGTCAATGCCTGGCGACGCAGAAGGCCTGGCTGAATTCAATTCCCGTATCGGTGATGTTTGTGAGTTTACTGTGACCTGGAATCTCCTTTACACTACCCCCGGGATCAGTCCCGGGCTAATGCTGGATGACCATCCATGAAATCTTTTTTGCGTTCCACTCTCGACCAGTTTCGCCATCTTAACCGGCCTGCCCGGTTGTTCCTGCTGGCTCTCTTTTTGGACGGGCTGCTTTTCGCCGGTTGGAATTTATTCTTCAACCTGTTCATCATCAGCGCCGGTTACAGCCGTGATTTCCTTGGCCTGGTCAATGCTGCTCCCAGCCTGTCAGCACTGCTGCTGGGCGTCCCAATTGGATTGTTATCCGACAGGATGGGTCGCAAACGCGCCATGATTATGGGTTTCACCCTGGCAAACTTTGCGATACTAGGGATGATCTTTGGTCGTTCAGAGATGATAATCCTGGTGTCAGCCTTGTTTCTTGGAGCGACCTCGCAGTTATATTTCCTCAGCCAGGCTCCGTTCATGATGATGACATCCGATGACAAAACCCGGGATGTCCTGTTCAGTCTCAGTTATGGGATGTTCCCGCTGGCCAATACATTGGGTAATTTCCTGGCTGGATATCTGCCCGGCACTTTCACACGTTGGTTTGGGCTGGTGACCAGTGCTTCCGCTTACCAGGCTGTGTTGATATTCAGCGTTTTATCCAGCTTCCTGGTGCTGGTCCCGATCGCGTTAATTAATGAACCCAAAAAGCAATTGGATGAGGCCGGGCTGGGAGCAATTGAACCAAGGGTATCGGTCTGGAAAGTACTGCTCCGCCCGCTGACATTGAAACTGTCCATCCCTAACCTGGCAATTGGATTGGGGGCAGCCACCCTGGTCCCCTATTTCAATATTTTCTTTGCTGAACGATTCAGGCTTAACGACTCCTCGCTTGGAATCCTTTTCAGTGCAGGTTCCTTGCTTACCGGGATCGCCTGTATCATTGGCCCCCGGTTGGTTGGCAACCTGGGAGGCAAAGTAAGGACGGTCGTACTCGGTCAGGGGGTCAGCCTGGTCTTTCTCCTGCTGATCGGGTTTTCGCCCTGGCCCTGGTTGGCAGTAATCGGGTTTTTAATGCGCGGGGCGCTCATGAACATGGTGGCACCGCTTTTTGATGCCTTCGCCTTGGAACAAAGCCATGAGACCGAACACGGGGCAGTTAATAGTGTCCGCAACTTCGCCTGGAATGTTGGCTGGACGGTGGGACCGTATATTTCAGGCATTGTGCAGCAGCGCTACGGATTCTCACCCTTGTTCATCAGCACCGCGGTTTTATACGCTCTGGGCATCGGCCTGACATGGAGCTTTTTCCGTCCCAGGGCTGACCGGGTCCCGCTGGCTGCCGCTCAATAGATTTAGCACTGTGAAACGCGGGCCCAACCAATCAAATGGTTGGGCCCTTCCCAGTTAAGAATAGTTGCGAACCAGGTAAGATCTGTCCCCGTTTTTGGGGGAATTTTTTTCAGCATAATAGACTTTCATTAATCTTTCCCCTTGTCCCGTTGACCAAATGCTGAACAAGACTTATAGTCGAGTACGCAACCGATCATCTCGCCGCTGTTAATATTGCATTTTTTACCTTCAGCGCAGCAAGAGCGGCTGCCCAGGGAGATTTTCCATGCATGGATATGGCTGGTTTTTTTCAATGCGTCAGGGGGACGAAAAACCCAAAGTCACAAGGGGACTCTTGTTGCGCGTTCTCAACTACGCCAAACCTTACTGGAGACATATAACGGGCATGTTGGGGATGATCTTGNNGGCATATCTGTAATTCAGCGAAGACTTAACGCACAAGTTGGCGAGGGAGTCATCTACGACCTGCGCGTGGCACTCTTCACCAAGCTGCAGCGCATGAGCCTGCGCTTCTTCACCAACACCAGGGTGGGTGAATTAATGAGCCGCCTCAACAACGATGTGGTCGGAGCGCAAAACGCCATCAGTAATACCATTGTTAACATCATCACCAATATTATTGAGACCATCGCCCTGCTGTTGGTCATGCTCAGCCTTGAGTGGAAGTTGACCATCGTCAGTATATTGATCCTGCCGCTCTTCTTTTTTGCCGCGCAAAGATTGGGGAATGTGTTGCGCAACATCGCTCGGGAAGCCATGGAACATAACGCCCGGATGAACGCCCACATGAATGAGACCCTGAACATCGGCGGGGCGCTGCTGGTCAAACTTTTTGGGCGCGGCAAGGAGGAAACGGGACGCTTCCGCCAGAGGGCTGCCAGTGTGCGCGACATCGGCATCCGCCGGGCGGTGATCGGCTCAACATTCTTCATGATCCTCGGGTTGGTCGGAGCAGTGGGTACGGCTCTCGTTTATGGGCTGGGAGGATGGTATGTCATCCAGGGCACTTTCACGGTAGGCACCATCGTCGCCTTTGGATCATACCTGGGGCAGCTCTACGGCACACTACAGGGGCTTGCCGGCGCCCCGGTGGATTTTTCCACTTCCATGGTCAGTTTCGAGCGTGTTTTCGAGGTTACTGATCTACCCCAGGATATCCCCGAAAGCGAAACCCCCATCGTCCTGGGGAATATTAAAGGTGATTTGGAATTTAATAATGTCACTTTCAAATATCAACTCGATGAATCCAAATTGCTCAAGGATGTGAAGCGTTATGGTCGAATGGAAGATGTCGGCGCGGTCTTATCGGGTGGAATGCCGGCAGCGGAGGATAAACAACATCCGGCAGATCAAGATCGTAACAAGGGATTATCCGTGGATAATAATGGAGAGGGAAATACCCTGCAACCTGCAGAGAACAATTCATCAAGCGACTCTGAAGCGGAAATCCTTTCCCAGGCGCGCCAGGTTGCCCTTGAGGGGATAACTTTCAAGGCTCCCTCCGGGAAATTGGTGGCCCTCGTCGGTCCATCCGGAGCAGGGAAAACAACGGTAACCTATCTCATTCCGCGCCTTTATGACCCAACCAGCGGAAACATCCTGATAGACGGAGTTGATGTGAAGGATGTGAGCCTAGAGTCGCTGGCCGCATCGATCGGCATGGTGACACAGGAGAATTATTTGTTCCACGACACCATCCGCACCAATTTGATTTATGCCAAGCCCGGGGCAACCCAAGCCGAGATCGAAGCTTCAGCCAAAGCGGCTAACATTCACACCTTCATTATTGACCTTCCCGATGGGTATGAAACGATCGTTGGGGAACGCGGTTACCGCCTGAGCGGGGGGGAAAAACAACGCATTGCCCTGGCACGTGTCATCCTGAAGGATCCAAGGATATTGGTCCTGGACGAGGCAACGAGTTCCCTGGACAGCGAATCCGAATCTCTGATCCAGGAGGCATTAAAGCGGGTCATGGCAGGCAGGACGAGCATTGTCATCGCTCACCGCCTGTCCACCATTCTTGCTGCCGATTTAATCCTGGTGCTGGACCGGGGGAAGATCGTTGAGCGAGGAACCCACCCCCAGTTGCTCTCCATGGGAGGGGTATACTCTCAATTATATGAGACACAATTTAATAAAGGGCAGGTTTAGTCCTTATTCTTC
>DBFP01000055.1 GCA_002294405.1 Anaerolineales bacterium UBA877
GAGAAGGTGGTTACCGATATATCAAAGAACGAGTATTGCCGCACTGCTGAAAGGATGCCAGCAGGAATGGCAATCACCAAGGCGACCAATAAGGTTACCCCCATCAAGTAAAGAGTGTTGGGAACTCGTTCCCCGATAACAGTCAGCACCGGTTGGCGAGTGTGGTATGAAAATCCAAAATCTCCCCTGAGGATACCGAGACGGATACCGTTGCCCGTTCCACTCGTTGTTGCGTTCGTCTTGACCTTCATCCAGTCATTTCCAAACATCCAAACCACGTACTGTAACGGTAAGGGTTTGTCCAAGCCGAGTTGGCGTTTGAGGATTGCTGCCTGCTCCGGGGGCATGTGCCTCCCGCCACCGTATCCTGCCAATGGCCCACCCGGCACCAGGTTAACCAGGGCGAAAAATAAAACGCTAAGCAGGAACATGATGAATGCAGCTTGAATCAGCCGACGCAAGATGAACTGGACCAACCAATCCTCCGTCCGAATTTTGAAAACCAACCGGGAAAATGGATATTCAACCCGGCCAGCAAATGGATTACTTCATAACCGTCCAGTCTGCCACATTCCAGGAAACCACATCATTGATATTTGCCTGGATGTTGCCAAGTCGGTTCGCATATGCTTCGGCATTTAATGTTGTAAAAAGCAGGATTTGTGGAAGCTGCTGGTCCAGAATCTGTGCCATCTGGCAGAATGCAGCCTGGCGGTCCTTCAAGTTCAGAGTGTTGGTCTTTTCGATCTGCGCGTCAAATTCCGCATTCTTGAAGCGTACAACATTCCAACCTTGATCGGGGATTGCCGAGCTGGAAGAGTAGTAATAGCTCAGGAAGGCAGATGGGTCGATACCTGCATAACCATCGTCGTACAAATCAAGATTGAAATTCCCGCTCTGTTCTATCCCACCGCTGGCAGAGTCAGCCCATATGACAGTACCTTCAGCCTGAGTTAAGTTCGCCTGGATGCCGACCGCTTTAAACATTTCACCGATCAACTGCTGAGTAAGGATAAGCGGCTCCCCGTATTCGGAATAAGTGAGCAGGTCAAATTCCAATTTATCACCTTGGTGGGCGTATTTGCACCCCTGACAGGTGCGGATTCCATCGCTGCCCACGATCCACCCCGCGTTATCTAACAGGGCTTTGGCTGCCTCAACATCGAATTTTGGCCGAGGAATATTGCACATGTTGTAGGGAGGTCGGAAGAATTCAGTCCAAACAGGCTGCGCATATCCGTACCAAACTGAACTGGTGATCTTATCAACATCTATGGCCATCCGCATGGCTTGCCTCACCCGGACATCTCCAAAGAAGGGATTGGGATCTGTTTCCGGATCGGTCTTGCCCTTGGCGGCCAGGTTAAGAAACAGCCGCATCACCCAACGGCTGGTGGGGCTGATGCTGAGGTTTACAATGCCCGCATCCTTCAGATCATTTGCCACTTGCTCAGTAGCCCACATCAGCAAATCCGCGTCGCCTTGACGCATCATGGTTTCGCGCACAGAGGCATCGGGGACAACACGAATAATGATCTGGTCGATATTTGGTTTCCCAGGTTGAAAGTACTTGGGGTTGCGCACGAAGATCATGTGGTCCCCAGAGACCCAATCCTGAAGAATATAAGGTCCATCACTCAAAGGATTTCGACCACAATCCCATGCAGTGTAACCTTGCTCAAGTTTGCAATAATGCTTGGGCCAGATCACGATTTGCCGACCGCCAAGGAAGGTCAGGTAATCCGGAAATATGCTGCTGAAATGCACCACATAGGTCAGGTCATCGATTTTATCTATGCCCGTCACCAAATCTAACCCGGGGATTGCAAAACCGTTCGTCGGGTCCATTATCGCTTCATATGTGAAAAGAACATCTTCCACGGTCACCGGGATTCCATCCGCCCATGTCACTCCCGGGCGTATTTTCCAAGTCACGTCCATGGTACCTGATTGCTCGTCCATGACAACGCCGCCATTGTCCAAACTGGGCAATTCCGTTGCCAGGATCGGATAAACATTCCCATCGGGGTCTACACCGGTCATGCCCAGAAGGGTCATATGCATCACCAGGGCGTCGTAGCCGGTGTCGCTGATTATTGCGTTGAAGCTCGGCGGGTCTTCCGGGATAATGATGGTAATGCTGCTTGGCGCACTCACCGTATCTGTGGCTGCCGGTCCGGTGGGAGTAATCTCTGGCGTAGGATTGGACCTTCCACAACTCACAAGACCGATCAAAAGAAGTAACATACCCCCCCCTATACCTGCTATTTTATTGACATTAGTCGTTGACATTCCTTCCTCCTTTGGTTTTCATATCTCATGGATGAGAGTGTCCATTCTTCCAGATTCAAGGAACGGCAATTATCAAGATTTTCNNAGAGTTTTCTATTGTATAAAGTAGCATATACGATTTGGTAAGTCAATATGTGGTTCCAAACGTCTAAACCCAAGGATACGGTAATTTGATTGGTTTCATCCAGCGAATTTCTAGTTTTTCGGTATCTTGTAAATTGCGCGTGACGAATTGGCAATATAGACATTGATCCAGTTCACCACTGTTTGTGGATTGATTCCCATTTTGCGTGCAATAGACCGAAAGCTCATTCCCTCCAGGGCCATTAAGACTATTTTTTTTCTTAATTCGTTTGGATATCCATTCAATTTGGGGGTTGGAGTATACTTCCTACCGCAATGATTGCAGCGAAATCGCTGACTGCCAGACTTATTCAAACCCGCCCTGACTTGCTTGTCGAATCTCTTGCAGTAAGGACATGTCTGCATACCATGATTCTACCCGAGGAATGGATTTCTTTAAAATATATGTCTCACGCTTTAGCAAATCAAAGATCGGGGGAAATAAATTACATGATTCTTGAAACATACCCTATTCTCCCCGCGTTGAACCTAAATATGAGGTTATTAGTGATGTATACTTAGAAACTTGGAGCATGTATGCGAACCTACCCTCCTGAACCATTCCGAATCAAAGTAGTGGAACCCATCCAACTTATTCCTTTAGAGGCAAGGCGTATAGCCATCCGTGAAGCAGGATTTAATGTATTTGCCTTGAAAGCCATTGATATTTACATCGATTTACTGACCGATTCCGGGACTGGCGCCATGAGTCAATTCCAATGGGGTGCCATGATGCAGGGGGATGAATCCTATGCCGGGGCGCGCTCGTTCTATCGGTTGAAGAATGCAGTGGAGGATATTTTTGGGTTCAAGCACTTTGTGCCGACTCACCAGGGGCGCGCAGCAGAAAATATCCTTTCAGCAGTACTTGTCCGTCCAGGTAACTATGTGCCTTCAAATATGCACTTTGACACGACGGATGCCAATATACGAGCGCGAGGAGGGCGACCAACCAACCTGGTGATTAATGAAGCATATGATCCTCAGAGTCTGCATCCTTTTAAGGGGAACATAGATATTGACAAACTAAAAACCTTCATCAATCAAGTTGGAGTGGAAAATATCCCGTTAGGGATGATCACCGTCACCAACAACGCTGGGGGAGGGCAGCCTGTTTCGATGGAGAACATACGTGCTGTGGCTGAGACCTACCACAGTTTTGGAATACCCTTTTATATGGATGCGGCGCGTTATGCTGAAAATTGTTACTTCATCAAACTACGAGAGCAGGGGTATGAGGCTAAATCTCCGATCGAGATTGCCCGGGAAATGTTCAGTCACGCGGATGGCTTCTGCATGTCTGCCAAAAAAGATGCCATTGTCAACATAGGTGGTCTGCTGGCGACCAATGACGATGATTTAGCACAGGTCATAAACAATGAGCTGATTCTACGTGAGGGTTTCCCAACTTATGGGGGCTTGGCTGGGCGTGACCTGGACGCCATGGCAATTGGACTTTATGAAGGACTTGATGAAAAATACCTGGAGTATAGGCTTAAACAAACTGCCTACCTTGCTGCACAGCTGAAGGAAAAAGGAATTCCGATAATTGAACCACCGGGGGGACACGCCATATATATTAATGCCGGGAAGATGCTTCCAAAAATACCCCAGGCTGAATTTCCTGGTCAAGCCCTGACCGTGGAGCTGTACCTCGCAGGCGGTATACGGGGGTGCGAGATTGGATCAGTCATGTTTGCTTATACTGACCCTGAGAGCGGAAAAATAATTTATCCGAAGCTTGAATTAGTCCGCCTGGCAATTCCACGCCGCACATATACCCAAAGCCACATGGATTTCATTGGTGACACCATTGCTGAAATCGCAGCGAGGTCCAATGAATTGAGGGGTTACAGATTCACTTATGCACCGGATCTTCTCAGGCACTTCACTGCCAAATTTGAACCATTATAGGGTACACAAGACTTGATTTTGACAAAGAGGGGTATAATTCTCCGCTATGGTTTGAGTGACCATGGTTGGAGTTTTTTTGAACGTTTCAAAGAAGAATAGAAATTCACCCTAACACTATTATTTTTATACCCAAATACCTAATGGAAAGGTAAGTAACCACTATTTTAATATGCTTATACTGGCCAACCATGGATTCGATTCAATGTCTTTGCGCAACTATATCCAATCTCAAGCGTTATAAAGACAAATAATCCCCAAAAAACATACAACCTGTCTAGTCAATTATTCCAATTAAGCGGATATTTATGTTCGCCTTGGAGACTTGTTGCAAATGGAAAAGGAAATGAAGAAAACAATAAATAATCAGGAAAACAAAATTCAATCCACCCCGCTGGCTGTAATTGGTATGTCGTCCATTTTTCCCCAAGCGCAAAACCTCCAGGAATATTGGGACAACATCCTCCAAAAGGTTGATTGCATTGTTGATATTCCTGAATCGCGATGGAAAATCGACGAGTATTATGATCCAGACCCATCCGCCCAAGACAAAGTGTATTGCAAACGTGGGGGTTTTATCCCGGATACGATATTTGATCCGGCAGAGTTTGGTTTGCCCCCTAATATTCTGGAAGCGACCGATGTCACGCAACTGCTGTCATTGGTGGTTGCCAGGGAATGCCTTGAAGATGCCGGTTACGGTGATGGTAAGGAGTTCGCACGTGAAAACGTAGGTGTCATTCTTGGATTTGTGGGCATAGGCAGCAAACTTGTAATTCCGCTAATGGCGCGTCTTCAATATCCAATTTGGGAGAAAGTCCTGCGCAGCCATGGAATTTCTGATGAAGATATCCGGAAGATAATCGGGAAAATTAAATTAGCCTATCCAAACTGGGAAGAAAACTCCTTCCCAGGGTCGATTGGGAATGTTGTTTCCGGTAGAATTGCCAATCGTTTTGATCTCGGTGGAACAAATTGCGTGGTTGATGCTGCATGCGCCAGTTCTCTCGCTGCGATCCATATGGCTGCAAGTGAACTTATCGAAGGTCGCGCCGAGATGATGATCACTGGAGGCGTTGATCTGGATAATTCCATCGGCGCGTACATGTGTTTCAGTAAAACCCCAGCCTTTTCAAAAAGCCAGTACCCCAGTCCTTTCGATATGGATTCCGATGGAATGATGGTTGGCGAAGGGATTGGCATGGTAATGTTAAAACGCCTGGCTGATGCTGAACGTGACAAAGACAGAATTTATGCAGTAATCAAGGGGATTGGAACATCCAGTGATGGTCGTTTCAAATCCATTTATGCCCCGCGCCCAGCCGGACAGTCTTTGGCCATTCAACGCGCATATTCCGAAGCCGGTTACAGCCCGGCGACGTCCGGTTTGATCGAAGCCCATGGAACCGGGACCATGGCCGGCGACCCAGCAGAATTTCAGGGCATGAAGGATGTTTTCTCCGAAGACAATCCAAAAAAACAATATATCGCCTTGGGGAGTGTAAAATCTCAAATAGGACATACCAAGGCTGCTGCGGGTGTTGCCAGCCTGATCAAGGTATCCCTGGCTTTGTATCATAAGGTGCTGCCCGCAACCATCCACGTCAATACACCTAATCCCAAACTTGAAATTGAGAACAGCCCATTCTACTTAAATACCGAAATTCGTCCATGGATAAAACCAGCCAATCATTCACGCCGGGCTGGAGTCAGTTCCTTTGGCTTTGGGGGGACGAATTTCCACATTGCCCTGGAAGAAAATAATGATGAGCACACGGGACCCTATCGATTGGGATCATCAAATAAAATCATTCTGATCACAGGTTCGACTCCCGAAGAGCTTCCCAATATTTGCCAAGAATGGTCTGAAAAACTTCAGGGTACGCAGGCAGAGCAGGAGTTTATAAATCTGGCATCCGGATGGACGTCCAGAAAAATCCCGAGCAGCGAATCTCGCCTGGGTTTCGTGGCAGCATCAGTATCAGAAGCAATCAATCAACTTGCGGAAGCAATGGCTCTATTGAAATCCAGGATAAACCAGGAAAGCGCTGAAAATAATACCGGAGTTTTCTTCCGCAGGAGCGGACTAAATCCGGAAGGGAAACTGGTTGCCCTTTTCCCCGGCCAAGGGTCTCAATACCTTGATATGGGTCGGGAACTTGCAGTTAATTTTCCACCCATGCGCCAGGCATTTTCAGATATGGATGCGCTCTTCGATACCGATGGATTACCCTCACTTTCAAGTGTGGTATTCCCCATCCCTGTCTTTGATCAAACTGGCAGGGATGCGCAATCGAACTCACTGACACGCACCGAACACGCCCAGCCTGCAATTGGAGCGTTATGTGCGGGAATGTATAAAATTTTGCAGGAGGCAGGTTTTAAAGCTGATTTCATTGCCGGCCACAGTTTCGGAGAATTGACTGCATTGTGGGCCGCGGGCGTTTATGAAGATGACGATTATTATATGCTGGCAAAAGCACGCGGCAAAGCCATGGCTCCTCCCCCTGATCCCGAATTTGATGCTGGGACAATGCTGGCTGTCAAGGGGGATATATCGGCTTTACAAGATGAATTAAAAGCACATCCTGAAATTACGCTGGCAAACTGGAATTCAAACAATCAAGTTGTGCTGGCTGGAACAAGACCGGCAGTTGCTACCGTGCAGAAGATATTGGTCGAAAAAGGATATTCGGTTGTCGCGCTACCTGTTTCGGCCGCCTTTCACACCGCCCTGGTCAACCATGCCCAAAAACCGTTCGCTGAATTCATTAAGGGTGTAAAGTTTAATAAACCTTCAGTCCCGGTTTATTCAAACACCAGCGGGCAGGTTTATCCAAACGAGCCTGAAAACATTCAACAGACTCTGGCCGGGCACATTTTAAATCCGGTCCGCTTTAGGGACGAGATCGAAGCCATATATACAGCGGGTGGACGCATTTTTGTCGAGATTGGTCCCAAGAATGTTCTAACCAACCTGGTAAAAAATATTCTTGAAGGCAAACCGCATACCTCAGTGGCTGTAAATCCAAATTCCAAAAAAGACAGTGACCGTCAATTCAGGGAAGCCGTTACCCAGTTGTGTGTCCTGGGTCTTGACTTGAGAAAGTATGATAATTATGCGATGGTCCAGGACCACCTCAAAGAATCAAAAAAATCAGCCATTAGTGTAATGCTTAATGGGGGGCTTTATTTGACCGGAAAAACCCGTTCAGCATTTGAAAATGCGCTGTTGCAAAAGGATGCCCCGGTAATGGAAAATTCCATACGGGAACCCAAGATCATCGTTCAAGAAACCGGAATACCACCAGTCCCAAGGGCTCAACGGGTTGAACAAGGGGTATCCGAGGCTGAACCAAACCATGATGGATACCATGTGCAGAAGTTGCAGGAAGAGACGACCACCTCGCATCTCAAGTTCTTGTCAAACGATGCCGAATATACCCGACTTTTTGGACAAATTACCAAACAGGAACTTGACCTCCTCTCCAGTAACTCATCCCAGCAAACCTTGGACCAAATCAACACCGCCCTGAAAACACTGGATCACAGCATGGCGCAGTTCCATCAGAACCAGGCTGAGACAGTGCACGTTCATGAGCGGTTTCTCCAAAACCAGGCGGATTTGATCAATGCTTTTTTGCAATTGGGAAATGTTACCGGGGTCCAATCCACGGTCCTTCCCACCTCCAACCCGGAAACCCTGAGATCTTTCACGCGTACGATAACAGAGCCTGTTGATGATGATTTAGGCGCGGCAACGCACCCGCCCGTGGATTCAACACCAGGTACCAATTTAAAAATCCCTGCCGTCACCACAAAGGGCCCCGACCTCGAGAATCTGACACATTCGTTGCTTGAGATTGTCAGTGAAAAGACTGGGTATCCGACCGAAATGCTCGAACTTGGCATGGACATGGAAGCGGACCTGGGGATTGATTCCATTAAACGAGTCGAAATTCTCGGGGCGATGCAGGAACGTCATCCCGAGCTCCCCAAAGTGGATGCAACCGTCCTTTCGGAAATGCGCACCTTGGGGCAAATTGTTGAGAAAATGCTGGCTTCCGCCGCACCAACAGAAATTACAACTCCGGTTGCAGATTTGGCAGAGAAACCTTCTTTCGAAGAGAAGGAAATAAACCCTGTCTCAAGTGGGATTGAAATAAAAATCGTGAAGCAGGCTCTTCTTGAAATCGTCAGTGAGAAAACCGGTTATCCAACTGAAATGCTTGACCCGGGGATGGATATGGAAGCTGACCTGGGTATCGACTCCATAAAACGTGTCGAAATTTTGGGAGCACTTCAAGCGCAATTCCCAGAATTACCAAATGCGGATCCTGCCACCCTGGCTGGACTTCGGACACTCGACCAGATATGCGAATACCTGACATCAGAAACAATCAAAAAGGAACAATCCACTCTTGAGGATTCAATTCAATATGCCAAATTGGATGAGGAAATCCCTTTGCAGCATCCGGTTGTACCAGTTCATTCCCTGCCGCGTGGGGTGGCAGCCCTTCAATATTTACCCAATCCAGACCATTTGGATTTGGATTTTCCCGACAATCATATATGTATCTTAATGGATGATGGTACTGACCTGACACCCGCCATGAGCAAAGCACTTTCCGGGCGAGGAATTAGTGTCGTTGTACTGGCTATGGATAAAACCATTATTGGCGACCATAAACCGCTCCCTAAAAACATCAAACGTGTTCTTTTACAAGATTTATCAGAGAGCGGCATTGAGAATACACTGGCAAGCCTGCAGGACGAATATGGTCCAGCTTGCATGTTTATTCATCTTGATCCGCCAGGAAAATTGGGAGAGGTTTTCTCAGATAGGGAAGAGACAATCGTCCGTACTGCCTTCCTAATGGCGAAATTCCTAAAGAATAATCTAAATAACTCCGCTATACATAAGTATGCCGCTTTTGTGGCTGTCACGCATTTGGATGGAGGGTTCGGTCTAAATTCCTCCCGAGAATTCGAACCGGTCAGTGGGAGCTTGTTTGGCCTGGTAAAAACACTTAGTTTGGAATGGGAAAAGGTATTCTGCCGCGCAATCGATCTATCGCCAGAAATTTCAATTCCTGCCTCGGTTGAACATATCATGGCCGAACTCTATGATCCGAACAGGTTGATTCGTGAAGTTGGTTACACCAAAACGGGACGATATACCCTGGTGATAAACCAGACAGAATCGGAGCGTTGATCTAAGTGGTTGCGAAAAATATGATCACCCCCGATACAGTCATCCTGGTGAGTGGTGGAGCCAGGGGCATAACAGCCCAGTGCGTTATAAAACTGGCCCAGTTCGTGCCCTGTAAATTCATCCTTCTTGGGCGTACTCCGATAAATGAGCAAATCCCCGAGTGGGCTCAGAATTGCCCTGACGATGGTGATCTCAAACTGCAGTGTATGAATCAACTTACGGCGGACGGAAAAAAAACAACTCCCCAGGTCGTGGAAAGACAGTTTCGATCGATACGAGCTCAACAGGAAGTAGAAAATACTCTTCATTCCATTCGTTCGACAGGATCGATCGTTGAATATCTGAATGTGGATATTACCGAACCGGTTAATGCACTCCAAGAGGCAATAATCGGATCCGTTCAACGACTCGGAAAAATAACCGGGATAATCCACGGCGCAGGTGCGTTATCTGATCGGAGAATTGAGAAAAAGACCTCCCTGGATTTTGAAATCGTTTTCACCCCCAAAGTCCGTGGTTTGCATAACCTGCTGAGGATAATACCAGCAAGTCAGCTGGATTTCCTGGTTTTATTTTCATCGGTTGTTGGTTTTTTTGGGAATATAGGCCAGTCCGATTATGCCATGGCCAATGAAGTGCTGAACAAGGCTGCGCATCAATTAAAAAGGGAGAACCCAACCTGTCATGTTGTCTCAATTAATTGGGGTCCCTGGGATTCTGGTATGGTGACCCCGGAACTGAAACGCGCTTTTACTGAACGAGGTATGGATGTCATTCCAACCGAAGTCGGTGCCGAACTGCTTGCAAAAGAAATCACCAATACTCATCACGTAAAAGACCTGCCCGTGCAAATCGTGGTTGGCCAGCTTCCCACTCGTGCGGCAAGTGATATTTCAGGCGATTTGCGGAAATTTGAAATCCATCGCTCCATGACACTGGAGGCCAACCCATTCTTGCTGGATCATAAAATCGGTCTGAATCCAGTGTTGCCAGCAACATGCGCGGCTTCCTGGATTATCAGCGGTTGCGAACAACTATACCCTGGATACTCTTTCCACCAGCTTGAGGATTATAAGGTCTTGAAAGGGATAATCTTTGATGAAAACTTGGCCTCGGAGCATACTCTCGAATTGAGTGAAAGGGAGAAAATTCCGGGATCGAAAGTAAAGCTGGATGCGCGCATATGGAGTAAAAATATAAATGGACGGCCAATTTATCATTACAGCATGATTGTTACATTGCAGAGAGAAAAAATTCCAACTACGATTCACAATATTAATCCTTCTGCAGGATCCCAATTAACAAATGCTATTCCAGGAAAAACTTTGTATGAGGATGGAACCCTTTTTCACGGACCCTCCTTTCAAGGAGTGCAGCGCGTCATAAATCTCGGCCAAGACCAGGTGGTCCTGGAATGCCTCCTGCGAGCCATTCCAGCCGACCAGCAAGGACAGTTCCCAGTGTTCTCATATAATTCATTTGTTTATGATGCAATAGTTCAATCGTTATTGATCTGGTCGCAGCGTTATTATCAGGCGCCCTGCCTGCCATCTTCCCTCGTAAAGCTCGAACAATTCCAACCCGTCCCATTTGATTTGCAATGTCTCGTGGATTTAAAAATTATCTCCCACAATCAGACTGCGGTAGTTGCAGATATTATTGTCACAAATACACAAGGTGAAGTGCTCACAATATTTTCAGGGCTCCAGGGGACAATTAGTCTAGCATTGAAACGGTTTATCGGGGGGGATCCCATGTCGAAGAAGATTGCTGGAAAATGATCCGACGCCTGAATCATCTTACAAACCTGGCAATAACCGGGATGTCAGTTATCGTTTCCGAAAAGGGGGATGTAAACGAGTTCGGAAGGCTTGTTTATCGCGGACTTCCTGTGATTGGTCATTGTGGAGGGTCATTTAATCTCGGAACTGCACTTATCCAGGCAATCCACCAGGTTGTTAAAAACCCCGTTCAATCACTCAATCAGATGCCCATAATCAACCTCTCCCCGTCAATGACCATGATGCTAAAAAATGATTTGGCAGGGAGCAGGATCGAGGAAACATCCGGAGTGAGTTCGGCATTTATGTTGTCGGCGGACAGGCTTGAAAGCAGTGGGGAAGATGCCGTGTTGCTGGTGGAAGCAAACGAAGAATCGAATACCGCAGCCGCCCTCCTGGTAATGGATTACAAGCATGCGCTGGAAAATAACAAACCGATATATGCGGTAATAACCGGATCTGCTGAGACAGATGAACTCCTTAGTTCACAGGTGGTCTCGAGAGTATTATTTGAAGCCAGGCAAATATCCAGTGTTCCAATTGTTGAAATCGGGTTGATAGCGACCGCTACGAAAAATGGTGAGGATATCCAAGTGGAAGAGGCACAGGGATTACTGGATGCATTTACGGGCGGTCCCAAACAATCCTGCGCGCTCAGTGACAACCTATCGGGATTGCTGGGGGTGATCAAAATCGCCTGGTGTCTTTTCCATCGTGTCATCCCCCAGGTTTCCGGTTTTGAGGGATTAGAGAAGGATGCTTCTTGGGTGGATTCTTCATTCTACCTGCCTAAGGAATCACGCACCTGGTTTACCCCTTCATCCCAGGAAAACCGTTATGCAGGTCTGGATATATTGGCTCCTGGGAGGGGTTTCTCACATATCCTTTTCTGCGACGCGGACAATGGAAATCGGGTAACTGTTACTGCGTCCAGGCAGGAAAATTTGCGTTTGTTCCCCCTAACAGGCAGCTCTATCGGGCAAATAATGGAAAAGGTTACGACCCTCCGGTCAAAAATCTCCTCTGGAACGGATGATGGCGATATTGCACGGGAGGCTTATCATGAATACCTTGATGGTAAATCCGACGCCAGGTACATCGCCTGCATTTTGGGTCAAACACCAGAAGAACTTTTCCACGAGATCGAGTTAGCGATAAAAGGCGTTCCAGCCTCTATTGATAATCACTCGGAATGGCAAACCCCATTGGGGAGTTTTTTCACACCTCACCCATTGGGCAAAGAGGGCAAGATTTCTTTCGTGTATCCAGGAGCATTCAATTCATACCCCGGCATTGGACGTGATCTTTTCTATCTTTTTCCGATTCTCTTTGATCGGATGGCCGATATTACCGGTGACATCGGGACCTTGCTGAACGAAAAGCTATTGTATCCAAGAAGCATGAATGGTTCCAGCCCGGAAATCCTGGCGTCGATTGAAACTCAATTGAACGCAGACCCGATAACCATGTTAATTTCAGGAAGCTGTCTGGCGTTCCTGTATACAGATGTGCTGCGGAATATCTTCGAGATTCATCCTGCGAACGCCTTCGGGTACAGCCTGGGGGAAGTCAGCATGATGTTCGCCAACCGGGTGTGGATTGATGCTGACAAGACAAGTCAAGCTCTCATGGATTCCCCGCTTTTCCGCACCCGGCTGAACGGGCCTCAGAATGCAGTGCGTGAATATTGGAATCTACCACCCCGAAGCGAAAGCGAACTGCAAGAGGCAATATGGAAGAACTACATCCTTATGACCAGCCCTGAAAAGGTTAATGAGGTCTTGCCAGAAGAACCGAATGTATATTTAACCCATATCAACACACCAAGGCAGGTGGCAATTGGTGGTGATCCCGCCGGGTGCAGGAGGGTGATAGAAAAGTTGAAATGCAAATCGCTCCAGGCTCCCTTTAACTATGCCATCCATTGCGCACCGATCCATTCCGAGTATGACATGCTGGCCCAACTGCATTCCATTCCGGTAATGGGTGATCCTGGTATGACCCTATATTCCGCTGCCAATTTTGATCCTATACCCATAGAAAGGCAGAGCATTGCTGAGAATATTGCGAAGGAATTATGCAATACACTGGATTTTCCCAGGTTGATCCAGGCGGCTTATAACGATGGGGCACGCATTTTTGTTGAGTTGGGAGCGGGAAGCAACTGTGCTCGCTGGGTGAATGATACCTTGCAAGGAAAAACTCACGCAGCCTATTCGATCAATCGTAAGGGCGTGGATGACTACACATCGATCCTTCGTTTGCTGGCGCGATTGGTCTCCCACAAGGTTCGATTGAATTTAAGTGTTCTTTATCAGGATTAAGGTCATGCAACCGAAATCTCCTCAGAAAATTATCGATAATTACATGAAATGGATGGATAGAAACACCCATGAGATTGATGAGACCCACTCCACCTTCTTGGATCTCCGCCTCATGGGTATGCGCCAACTCGAAAGTCTAATTGAACAGCAGGTAAAGTCTTATCGTTCGAAGTATTCATTGCCTGATCATGCTCTCTTCAACCAGAAGGAATTGCATGAATTTGCAACTGGTTCTGTGGTTAAATGCCTCGGGGAGGAGTATGCGATTTACGCCGGGCGACGAAGCCCACGAATTCCGAACGGTGATCTCCTATTGATGAGCCGCATCATGTCCATCCGAGGGCGGAAAGGAGTCTTTGACCAGGTCTCGTCCATCACCGTGGAATACGATGTTCCGGAAAATGCCTGGTACTTTAATAGTGAATCCGGCGGACACCTGCCATATTCAATTTGCCTTGAAGTGGCCTTGCAGCCCTGCGGTTTTTTATCAGCTTACCTGGGAACCCCCCTGCGTTTTCCGAATGTAGATTATTACTTTCGCAACCTAGATGGTGAATCAAAGATCAACCGCTTGATGGATACCCGTGACAAGACAATATTTGCCCGGGCAAACCTCCTGAAAACCATTTTCTATGGCTCGACCATCATTCAGCACTTTTCCTTTGAATTGGAATGTGATGGGATCGTTTTCTTTGAGGGAAATTCATCTTTTGGGTATTTCCCTTCGGAAAATATGACAGGCCAGGCTGGATTGGATGGAAGGAATATCGTACTCCCGTGGATGGAACAGACCGGGCAGAAAAACCGAGACCTTCCCATCGATGAAATTGGTGTTTCGCAATACCTACCCAAAGGGAAACTCCGGTTGATTGATGGTGTGATTATTATTAACCAATCAGGCAACAATGGTGAAGGATATGTCTATGCCTACCGGAAGAACAACCCGAAGGATTGGTTTTACACCAATCATTTTTTCGAAGATCCAGTGATGCCAGGTTCCTTGGGAATCGAAGCCATGTTTCAGGCATTAAAAATTTACGCCACCAAACAATCTCTCGGTACCGCCTCCACGGATGTTGTTACCGGTCAACTAATTAAATGGAGTTATCGCGGCCAGGTACTTCCTCACCACCAGCAAATGCGACTGGAGGTCCATATAAATAAAGTGGAGGAGATGGGAAAAACGAAGGTATTTACAGGGGATGCCAGTTTGTGGGCGGATGATTCCAGGATTTACGCGGTTCGAAATTTGAAAATTGCTGCGGAACAAGCACAGGAAAGCAAATGAATCAAAACTTGGAAAATTCACCAAATTTATATTTTACAGGAGACCGGAAAAATCCTTCGGAATCAAGCGTCGTTGATTTAAACCTGGCAGCTTATGATAAGCCGGGGATGATCACATGTTTGCGCGCGATTAATCTTCCTCTCTATGTTATTTCACAGGGGGACAAAATTGGTCTTATCTCCTCCGATTGCGATGAGAAGACCTTCCGGAATCAAGCAGGGGTGCATTATGTCACAGGGGTTCCAGCTCTACGCATCGAAGACTTTGGAGATGCCGGTTTTAAGAAAACCTATGGGGTGCGATATGCTTATTACGCAGGTTCCATGGCGAATGGAATTGCCTCTGTTGAATTGGTAACAGCCCTGGGAAAATCCGGTTTTCTTGGCTCTTTCGGGGCTGCCGGCCTCGGACTCAGCCGGTTGGAAACCGAGATCCAGAAAATCCAGGCTGCTTTGCCTGAAGGACCCTATGCGTTCAACCTTATTCACAGCCCCAGTGAGGATGTCCTGGAAAGGAATGCTGTTGAAGCATATCTTAAATACCAGGTGCGCGTAGTTGAAGCTTCTGCCTTTATTGATCTAACCCCCAGTATTGTCCAATATCGCGCAACCGGACTGGTTTCATCTGGCAATGACCAGGTCAAAATAAATAATCATGTCATCGCAAAATTGTCCCGACGCGAAGTCGCAATTAAATTCATGCAACCAGCACCAGAAAAAATACTCGATCAGCTGGTCAAGGAAGGGCGCATAACTTCCGTGCAGGCTGATCTTGCCAAAAGGGTGCCAATGGCGGATGATATTACCGTGGAAGCAGATTCAGGTGGTCATACAGATAACAGGCCACTGGTTTGCCTGCTCCCCTCAATCATCGCCTTACGGGATGAAATTCAGTCAGTTTTCAAATACCCGGTTCCCGTGAGAGTGGGAGCTGCCGGGGGCATCAGCACCCCATCATCGGCATTGGCTGCATTTATGATGGGAGCCGCGTTTATAGTGACCGGCTCGGTTAACCAATCTTGTACTGAAGCAGGTACCTCTGAACACACACGTCACCTGCTAACTCAAGCCGGCATGGCTGATGTTGCCATGGCACCATCGGCAGATATGTTTGAGATGGGAGTAAAAGTACAGGTATTAAAGCACGGGACTCTTTTTCCAATGCGAGCCCAGAAACTCTATGACACATATTTACGGTATGACTCGATCGAACAAATTCCAGATGATGAGCGTGATAAGCTGGAAAAGCAGATATTTAAAAGGGATATCGAATCCATCTGGCAGGATACGATCAAATTCTTCACTGAACGCGATCCGGTTCAAATTGAACGGGCGGAAAACAACCCCAAGCGCAAGATGGCGTTGATTTTCCGCTGGTACCTTGGATTGGCTTCGCGCTGGTCCAATAGTGGGGAAAAGGGCCGCGAAATGGATTACCAGATCTGGTGCGGGCCCGCCATGGGCAGTTTCAATGATTGGGTGCGCGGCACGTACATGTCTGCGCCTGAAAATCGCCATGTGGTTGATGCCGCGCTTCAAATCCTGACCGGCGCGGCTTACCAGCATCGATTACAACTCCTTAAACTCAAGGGATTGGAGATCCCCATTGAATTTGAACAGTATTATCCAAGGGAACCACTTCGATCATGATCAAATATTGGAATGATATTCCTGAACGACTTCATCTAAAAAATACTGAAGGGCATCTCTGGCTGGCCAATCTTGATGAAGAAGATCCAGATAACTTCTTGGGATTCCTTTCCGATGACGAACGCGTTCGAGCTGGACGTTTGGTTGACCATCGGAATTCAGCCCGCTTCACTATTGCACGCGGGATTCTCCGTGTGTTGTTAGGTCATTACCTCTCTTGCAGCCCGGAACGTCTGGTCTTTTCTAGTGGGATTCATGGAAAACCAAGGCTTTCAGGTAGGTTCCAGGGGAAATTATCATTCAACATTTCTCACTCTGAAGACCTGGCGATTTTTGCCATTGCCAAAGGAATTGAAGTAGGAGTGGATATCGAAAAAATCCATTCGGTTGGCAACATTGAGACCACTGCAACCTTTTTCCTTTCGCCGGAAGAAAGCGATAAATTCAAAGCATTACCTGGGGGAAGAAAACTTGAACAGTTCTTTACGTTGTGGACTTGCAAGGAAGCGGTGCTGAANNAGCAACATGAACAAGCTGATGATGGGAATGACGATATTTTCAAAGATAAGCGGTTGACAGTAATAAACACCCCTATAGGCTTTAAGGGTGCGCTAGCCTGCCTGAGCCCAATTTAAAGGGTTAAATTATGGGAAATGAATTTGATGAAAAATTGAACACCTTGCGTTCTGCCGCGATCACTGGGGGAGGGGCTTCACAGATCGAAAAACAGCATTCAAAAGGGAAGCATACAGCCCGGGAGCGTCTCGAAATACTCCTGGATCCAGGTACATTTACTGAAACCGGAATATTCGTAACCCATCGCGCAACAGGTTTTGGGATGGAAAACAATCATCCGGCAACCGACGGGGTAATCACTGGCTGGGGAAAGGTGGATGGGAGACTTGTATATGTGTTTGCCCAGGATTTCACCATTATGGGTGGTGCCTTGGGTGAAGCGCATGGGCGGAAAATTGCTCAACTGATGGACCTGGCGTATCAGAATGGGGCGCCGATAATCGGTTTGAACGACTCTGGCGGAGCGCGTATCCAGGAGGGAGTTGACTCGCTTGCAGCCTACGGAGAAATTTTCTTTCGAAATACTCGTGCCTCGGGGGTAATTCCTCAACTCTCTGTCATCATGGGTCCTTGTGCGGGCGGAGCAGTATATTCCCCCGGGATGAATGATTTCATCCTGATGACAAATCTGAATGCGTACATGTTCATTACCGGTCCTGAGGTTGTGAAGTCGGTGACTTATGAGGAGGTCGATTTTGATACNNCGCCTGATGAGGAGGCATTGCTTGGGCAACTTCGCTGGCTGCTTTCTTACTTGCCGTCCAACAACCTGACACCGCCTCCATACCAGCCAACCTCTGATGATCCACACCGTCTTCTTGCTGATATGGAGAAGATCGTTCCCCTGGACCCTCAATGCCCGTACGATATGCACGCGGTTGTAGAGGCCATCGTTGACAGCGGTGAATTCCTGGAAATCCAGCCGGAATTTGCTGAAAATATTGTTGTCGGGTTTGCACGCCTGGATGGTTACCCAATTGGCATCGTCGCAAACCAACCTGCGTTCCTTGCTGGCGTGCTGGATATTAATGCCTCAGATAAGGCGGCGCGTTTTATCCGGTTTTGTGATGCCTTTCATTTCCCTTTACTCACTTTGGTGGACACACCCGGATTTCTACCCGGCAGTGAACAGGAACATGGCGGGATAATCCGGCACGGAGCAAAATTGATCTATGCCTATTCCGAGGCCACTGTTCCCAAGATGGCTGTGATTTTACGGAAGGCTTACGGAGGGGCTTACATCGTGATGAGTTCCAAACACCTGCGCAGCGACTATAACCTGGCTTGGCCGCAAGCGGAGATTGCTGTCATGGGACCTGAAGCAGCAGTCAAAATTGTATACCGCAAGGAATTATCAACCTCAAGCAATTCCGAGGTCACCATGAATGAGTATGTTCAGAAATACCGTGAGGATATTTCCAATCCACACCTGGCTGCCTCGCGTGGCTATGTGGACGATATCATTTCTCCAGAAGAAACCCGGGAGCGCTTGATTGCAGCGCTTGAAAGCCTGCGCCAAAAACGCCAGGAGACACCGGCTCGGAAACATGGGAACATCCCACTTTAGGGAGCATTGAAATGAAAGTATTGGTGGCCAACCGGGGTGAGATTGCTGTACGCATAATGCGTGCCTGCCGCGAATTGGGTTTCCCGAGTGTGGCCGTATATTCTGAGGCAGATGCGCAAGCACTGCACTCCCGCTACGCGGAAGAGTCTATATATATTGGTCCAACACCGGCTGCCGAAAGTTACTTGAATATCGATCGCATCCTGGAGGCTGCAAAGGAATCCAAGTCCGACGCCATCCATCCCGGGTATGGATTCTTATCTGAAAGTGCAACGTTCGCACAGGCGGTGGAAGATGCTGGTCTTATCTTTATTGGACCTCGTCCCGAAACAATTTCTTCAACTGGAGATAAGTTGGCTGCCCGGCGGGTGGCGCGGGAGGCGGGTTTGCCCATCCTTCCCGGACCTGATGAACCCGTCGCCGATGAAATCCCTGAAATTTTACTCGAGCAGATTAAATATCCAGTTTTAATTAAGGCAGTATCCGGCGGGGGAGGTCGCGGCATTCGTTTGGCACGCAGGCGGAATGAATTGGAGTTAAAAGTGGAGGCGGCCAGGCAGGAAGCACAGGCAACCTTTGGAGATGGGACCGTTTATTTTGAACCGCTGGTACCCCAGGCAAGACACATCGAAATCCAAATCATTGGGGATGGGTACGGGCGGATACTTTGCCTGGGAGATCGAGAATGTTCAATCCAGCGACGCCGGCAAAAAATCATTGAAGAATCTCCCGCTCCCAGCCTAAGTCCGGTCATGAGGCAGCAACTTTATAAAATGGCCTTTAACCTGGGGCAGGCACTGACCTACCGAAGTCTGGGCACTGTCGAATTCCTGCTGGGTGAAGATGGATCCTGCTACTTTATTGAGGTAAACCCACGTATCCAGGTTGAACACCCGATCACGGAAATGGTAACCGGGATCGACCTTGTTGGAACACAGCTCAGACTTGCTGAAGGACAACCTTTCAAATATATCCAGGAAGACATAAAATTGCGCGGTTCCGCTATTGAGGCACGCGTCATTGCAGAAGATCCAAACAATGGTTTTATGCCCGCAACCGGGGTAATATCCCACCTCAAAGAGGCTGGGGGACCAGGGATCCGCACCGATTCTGCGCTTTACCCGGGAATGCCGATCACAGCGGATTATGACTCACTGATCGCAAAGGTTATTGGCTGGGGAGAAGATCGGCAGACCGCCATCCGCCGATTACGTCGGGCATTGGGTGAATTTGAGATTGGAGGGGTCAGTACAGACATCGATTTCCTGATCCAGATTATCGACTCAGACAGTTTCATTCAAGCGAGTGCAAATACCACTTACCTCGACACCTTTTTACCGGTCTCCTCGGAAAGCGACGAAGAATTGGAACGGGATATGGCACTGTCCGCGGCAATGGTCGAGGATCAACTGAGATCGAATGAGGTCCAAAACCCTGTTCAAGCCCCTTCCACCCAGTGGCAGACTCAGGCCTGGCGTGATCAAATGCGGAAGATTTCTTAGGAGCATCGATGACGATTTATTATGTGACGGTTGGAAAAAAAGAATATCAGGTTGAGATTAATGGGAAACAATGCAAAATAAATGGCGAACTCGTGCAGGCTGCCCTGGTCGCCTTAAAAGAACGCGGCAAGTACCTTTTAGATGGGGTTGCGCGAAAGACCGAGATTTATATTGAATCGATTGGGAACAGCCGATATACACTCAATGCTGATCGCCGGCATGCAATTGCAAAAGTGGAACGAAATAACAGCCGCAGGGTCGGAAAAGCAACTTCAACCAGCAGCGGGAGCCTGGTTGCACCCATCTCCGGTGTTGTGATCAGTGTTAATGTTGCGGAGGGGGATGAGGTCGAGACCGGTCAATTGCTGCTGGTTCTGGAATCAATGAAAATGCAAATGGAAATGCGCTCCGTTTGTAGTGGAAAAGTTGAATCAATAAATGTCCATCCAAAAAGCCAGATCTCCAAAGGGGAGCTGCTTATTAAAATAATTCCCCACCCGAAACAAGAGGGTTTATTTCCGATCAAGCCAACAAGTGGTTCGGTTTAAGCTACTTGATTTCTTGTTTGAATAACCTTAGCGTTACCCACTCTTAAACAACGTAATTAAACAACCCGGTCTTCACCGGGTTGTTTAATTACATGACAGACGGAATTCTTTATTGGATTTTACAGCCTCAAGAAAAATATACCTTATCCTACCAAATGCCGCAGAGTCTCAATAAAACTTTATTCTCCGGATGATTCAGCCGGGCGTTTGCGGGCTACAGTTTTTTTAACGCTTTCAATGGCTTCCTGGCCACGGGTTTTGACGGTATCAATTGCTTCCTTGCCTCTGGTTTTCGCTTCTCCGGCGAATTCGGTAGCCCTGGATGCGACCATTTCTGCCTGTTCAGCTGCCATATCGCGCAATTCGATGCTTTTATCTTTGATCAACGCACGTGTTTCTTCACCTGATTGAGGGGCAAGCAGCAAAGCAGCAACAGCACCTGCCACACCGCCAACGACAAAACCGATCAGGAAAGCTCCAAAATCATCATGGTCAGACATATTTTTCTCCTTTGTGATAGGGTGGTTTGTATATATACTTTATTTTTTTGTGCCAAACAAGTCGAACAGCTTCCGCAGTCCAGCCAGATACGAATTGAGTTTAATTACAGGTTCCACCAAATTTTCACTTAGAAACTCGGTTGTGCCGCGAAGAGTATTAACCGTTTCGCTGGTGGATAACAAGATCGGTTTGACTTCATTTTGCAAAAGGTTAACCAAACTGGCAATTTGGATGACGAGAACGACAAGTGCCGCCCCAATGATCAATGATTCAAATGCCATGAAGATAATAAAAATATCCCTAACATTTGTTGCCACGGCGGGATATTTTGTCAATGCAATTACTGCAACAATTATACCTGCCAGAATAAATATCGCCGCGACAATGAGGCCAGCAATAATCCACCGCTGCTTGCGAATTGAAGCCTGATCTACCGCGTCACTCTCCTCAGTGGTTAATTCATTGGAGTATTCAGCCATACAATGTCCATTATAGCACAATTCATTTTTACGATTCCCAGACGACATTCTAACCTATAATCCAAGGCTAGAATCGGAATTCTTATGTGAAATTAATCGCTTAAATATTGATTCAAGTATACATTCCCCAATCAAGCGCACTTGGATCTTCCATTAATGAAAAATCCCACGGTTCATATCCGAGTTCAATTGTGACCGGCATATTCAGCCCCTCCTGGGCTTTTTGTTTTATCATTTCAAGCATTGCCGGTCCATACGGACAAAAAGGGGTGGTTAATAGAACATAGAGCTTCGCTTCGTTATTTTCGATCCCAACTTTCCGAATAAGACCCAGTTGGAGAACATTAAGCATAATCTCAGGGTCAACCACCTCCGCCATTTTGGCTCGAAATCCAGCAACGAGGTCGGGATGCGTGTCGTTGATTTCCCAGTGGATTGGGTTGGAAGGTGATTCGTCGTTCATTTTGCCATTGCCTCTGGCTGGACAACATAGGTGCAATATTTATCGCCGCTCAATATACATTGAACTTTCTCCGCCGGAACAGCGAGCATTTTTGAAATAAGTGTCTGGTCAACAGTACATACTTCCGGATGATTTTGCCCGATTCGTAAATAAGGGCATGAGATCTCGTGGATTTGATATTGATTTCCAGATTTTTCCCACTCGACATTAAAACCTTCTTCAGATAGCAAGGTCCTCGTCAGGTCCAGGCGTTGTTCCATGCTGAGACCCTTCATTTGTTCGGCATAATCATCTGCCATGTCACTTGCCATCTGATGAAACAATTTTCCAACCATTGGCTCTGGCATAGTAGATTTCAGTTGATCCAGCAAGCGAGAAGTTAAGCGAAGATATCGAGTGGGAAATTGCTCGTTGCCGGATTCCGTGAGGAAATATACCAGTCTCGGTCGCCCGACACCGTGACGTTCTTCTTCGGTATTCACCAAACCCTCAACTTGCAAATTGGTTAAATGGTGTCGAACAGATATTGGGTTTATTCCAACGGCCTTTGCAAGGGCATTTATCGTGGAACGCGGTTGACGAAGAAGTGTTTGCATTAATCGTGTGCGAGTGTTGTTCATTTTGACCTCATTAACATGGCAAAATTATAACAGCCCCATTACGACTTGTCAATATATTAGATATTTATTATAAATATTGACATATCTCCTTCAAAGTGCTATAATCCCATAAATATTTAAAAAGGTGCACCAGGAGCATTTAATGTCTGAATTGGTAATTAAAAATCTTCATGTCAGAATCGGGGAAACCGAAATTCTCAAGGGGGTTGATCTGTCCATAAAACAGGGTGAAATCCATGCCATTATGGGACCCAACGGGACTGGCAAGTCCACGCTAGCCTATACCCTGATGGGGCACCCAACATATACAGTTACAAACGGAGAAATATGGTTCAAGGAACAAAATTTGCTTGACCTTGCCGCTGATGAACGCTCCCGTCTGGGATTATTCCTGGCGTTTCAATACCCGGTTGCGATCCCTGGGGTGACAGTGGCCAATTTCTTGCGTTCCGCCTTAAATTCTCGTCGCCGGATAATTAATCACGAAGATAAGGGAATACCCATCTTGGAATTCCGGAAAATGTTGAAAGAGAAAATGGAACTGCTTAAAATGGATGCAACTTTCGCCGGGCGTTACCTAAACGATGGTTTTTCAGGTGGAGAAAAGAAACGGGCCGAGATTTTGCAAATGGCAACTCTCAGACCAGAAATTGCGATTCTTGATGAAACAGATTCTGGGTTGGATATTGATGCGTTGCGCATAGTCGCTGAAGGTGTAAATGCGCTATCGGGACCGGAGCTCGGTGTTCTGGTGATTACCCATTATCAAAGATTATTAAATTTCATCAAGCCGGAATTTGTGCATATCATGTTGGGGGGGAAGATTGTCGAATCCGGTGGCCCAGACCTGGCAATACAATTAGAGGAGCAAGGTTACGATTGGGTGAGGGAAAAATACCAGGTAACTCCCGCCTGAATTAATGGTATTGCTCCAAGGTGAATCCAATGAATGAAGAATCCAAAGTCCTTGAAGGTATTGGTCAATATAAATACGGGTTCCACGATGCCGAGAATTATATTTTCAAATCGCAAAGGGGGTTGAACCGGGAAGTGGTGGAAAATATATCTCATTTGAAAAATGAACCCTCGTGGATGCTTGAATTCCGCTTGAAAGGGTTGGCCCATTTTTTGGCGCGACCAATGCCCACGTGGGGAGCGGATATTTCTGGCCTAGACTTGGATAACATCTTCTATTACGTTAAACCGACTGAAGGTTCCAAGGGATCTTGGGATGATGTACCAGATACAATTAAAAATACATTTGACAAGCTTGGGATTCCAGAGGCAGAACGAAAATTCCTGGCGGGTGTTGGCGCTCAATACGAATCCGAGATGGTTTATCACTCCATTCTTGAACATTTGGAAAAACAAGGGGTGATTTTCCTTTCAATTGAAGATGGATTGCGTCAGCATCCCGACCTTTTCCGGGAATATTTCGGTACCGTGATACCCATAGAAGATAATAAATTTGCAGCGCTGAATTCAGCTGTCTGGTCTGGGGGGTCATTCGTTTATGTTCCCAAAGGGGTCAAAGTGGACCTTCCCCTGCAAGCTTATTTTCGGCTGAATACCGCCAATGTCGGCCAATTTGAACGCTCGCTCATTATTGTTGATGAAGGAGCACAAGTACATTATGTCGAGGGTTGCACTGCTCCTCAATACACGACAGATTCCCTTCACTCGGGTGTTATCGAAATCATTGTGAAAAAAGGTGCCCGCTCGCGCTACAGCACCATTCAGAATTGGTCCACCAATGTGTATAACCTGGTCACCCAGCGTGCGAAGGTATATGCAAATGCCACTCACGAATGGGTGGATGCCAACCTTGGTTCCAAAGTTACCATGAAATATCCTTCCTGTTACCTGATGGAACCGGGTGCACATGGAGAAATGCTTTCAATGGCTTTTGCAGGTCCTGGACAACACCAGGATACCGGATCAAAAATGATTCATTTTGCCCCAAACACGACCAGCAAAATTATTTCAAAGTCCATTTCGAAGGGTGGAGGTCGTTCTTCATACCGGGGGTTGCTCAAGGTAATTAAAGGTGCCGCGCATGTCCGGTCAAATGCCACATGTGATGCGCTCATCCTTGACCCACAATCCCGCTCCGATACCTATCCATATATTGAAATAGATGAGGATGACGTCAGCATTGGGCATGAGGCCTCAGTCTCAAAAGTGGGGGAAGAACAGCTGTTTTACCTGATGAGTCGAGGGTTATCCCAGGAAGAAGCCACCACCATGGTTGTGTCAGGATTTATCGAACCCTTGGTAAAAGAATTGCCGATGGAATATGCAGTGGAGATGAATCGGTTGATACAGCTCCAAATGGAAGGTTCGGTCGGTTAATATGCAAGAAAACCCCAATGTTGTTGTTACACGATCGCGACGGAGTGAAATTCCGCAAAAAAAATTCCCCTTTACCATTGACCAGGTACCGGTATCTAGTGTTCTCGCCGATTATCATCAAAAAGCATGGGAAACCTTCAACCGGATCCCTCTTCCGACCATGGCAGATGAAGCCTGGAGGCGAACAGACCTGCGGGATTTAAACCTCGAAACTTTGCGGTTGCCGGATGCGGGGGCCGTCAAAGATTTTGCGCTTGTTCCGAAAGATTTTCAAAACCCATTAACTACCGACAACCCAGGCGGAGAGGTAATCCTTTTACCAGGTGGAGAAAAATCTTACCTGTCCCCCGATCTGGCTAAAAAAGGGGTCATCTTCACTGACCTCAAAACGGCTGAGCGTGAAAACCCTGAACTTGTAAAGAAAATGACAGGACAAACAGTCAATCCGGAAGAGGGGATATTTGCAGCCCTCACCGGCGCGCTCGCCCAGAATGGGGTGGTGCTCTATATCCCCGCAGGAATTAATGTTGAGCAGCCTTTAAACTCCTTGCTTTGGGGTCCAGGAGTAAATTTATCCCATCTTTCGCATATCCTTGTTTGGGTTGATAAGGGTGCATCTGTGACATATGTCCATGAGGCAGCCTCACCTGTCGAAAATGGTGACGCGCTGCATGCCGGTATCGTGGAAATTAAAGTGGATGAAAATGCGTCCCTGCGATTTGTCGAATTGCAATCATGGGGTAAAAATGTTTGGAATTTTTCCCATGAGCGCGTGAGCGTGGGTCGGAATGGGAACCTGGATTGGATATTCGGAGCAATCGGTTCACGCCTGACAAAGAATTTTTCAGAATTGGATCTGGCGGGGGAAGGCGCAACGGGTCGAATGTCCGGTTTCTATTTTACTGACGGCAACCAACACTTAGACCACGACACCCAACAGAACCACCTGGCCCCGCATACAACCAGTGACCTGCTTTTCAAAGGAGCTTTAAAAGGGCACAGCCGCTCTGTGTGGCAAGGCATGATTTACGTCGCTGTGGGTGCTGAAAAAACCGATGGCTACCAAGCCAACCGGAACCTGATCCTGAGCCCTAACGCGCGGGCAGATTCGATCCCCGGGCTGGAAATTCTTGCTGATGATGTTCGTTGTACACATGGTGCAACTGTAGGGAAACTTGAAGAAGAACCCCTCTTCTATATAAAGTCGCGGGGTATTCCCGATAAAGAAGCGGAGCGGCTCCTTGTGGAAGGATTTTTCGATCCTGTAATGCAGCGCATCCCATTTGAAGGTGTCCGTAACCGCTTTCAGCATGCCATTCATGAAAAGACGGAGGCACAATGACCTCCAAAGTGCTTGCCAACGATCGTTCTCATAGCTACAATAAGAAACAAAAAAAAGATACCCGGGGAGGCCCGATGACACAATATGCATTTATGCGCTCGCCAGGAGCAGAGCACAGTTTCGAAGTTGGCAATACAGTGGAAGTGTATTGTGATCACGAAAAAAGCAGCGAGCGAGTTCGAGGCTGGCTGAAGGGAATTGTGGTCCAGGTAGATAATAAAATGGTTGCAGTCCAATTCCGTTCCAATGTTTTCCTGACGGATGGGTGGATGGTTCCAGACAGGATCCTATGGTATCCGGTAACCTCTGAGCATATTCGTCCCGCAGGAACGCAAAAAAGGCTCGGAAGCAAAGAAATTCTCGAATATTAACTCCATTTACGACATGTCCATCAACTCCAATGTTGTTCGCAAGGATTTCCCAATCCTGAACCGCGAAGTAACCGCAGGCATCCCACTTGTTTATTTGGATTCTGCAGCCACTTCTCAAAAACCGGTCGTAGTCCTCCAGGCGATGGACGAATACTACCGCAATCACAATGCTAATATTCATCGCGGGGTACATACCCTGGCAGAAGAAGCCACGGCGATGTATGAACATTCACGGAAACAAGTGGCGGATTTCATTAACGCTTCATCTCCTAATGAGGTCATCTTTACCAGAAACACAACCGAATCGATCAACCTGGTTGCATATTCGTGGGCAAGAACCAACCTGAAAACCGGGGATATGATCATCCTGACAGAAATGGAACATCATTCCAACCTTGTTCCCTGGCAGCAACTGGCAAAGGAACGTGGGATAAAATTGGAATTTATTCCAGTGACAAAGGAAGGCCTGCTTGACCTGGAGATGTATGACTCACTGCTTGCCCTCGCCCCCAAACTGGTAGCCTTTAGTGGCATGTCCAACGTCCTTGGGACAATCAATCCCTCTGCTGAAATAATTCACCGGGCACACAAATCCGGAGCAATGACATTAATGGATGGAGCGCAATCAGTACCACATCTACCCATGAATGTTCAGGCACTCGATGTTGATTTCCTGGCTTTCTCAGCTCACAAAATGTTGGGTCCGACGGGCATCGGTGCCCTTTATGCGAAAGCAAGACTCCTTGAGGAAATGCCTCCTTTCATGGGAGGTGGGGATATGATAAAAACTGTTCATCTGCATTCCTTTTCCCCCAATGACATCCCGCATAAATTTGAGGCAGGTACGCCTGCCATTGCACAGGCAATAGGATTCGGTGCGGCCGTGAGATACCTTTCCGAAATTGGAATGGACAAGGTGGCAGATCACGAACAGGAGATTGTGGCTTACAGCTTGGAAGAATTGGCGGAAATCCCCGGCGTGCAAGTACTCGGTCCTGATGCCAAATTCAGGGGTGGTGTCACCGCTTTCACCTTGGATGGAATCCATCCCCACGACGTGGCACAGATCCTTGACACCTATGGCGTGGCAGTTCGGGCAGGTCATCATTGCGCCCAACCACTCCATGAAAAGTATAAGATAACTGCATCCACAAGAGCCAGCTATTATATTTATTCCACTATTGAAGAAGTGGAAAAACTTGTGGCAGGGCTTTATCAAGTCAAAAAGATTTTTAATTGAACCCATTGGCAAGAATCAAATAATAGACGGGTGGTAACCATCATGGCAGCAAACCAAGGCAAACGCTGGCAAGTTGCAGCTCCAATTACCCCGGAAGCAAATACAGCCCTGGCTGATTTTTCCCCCATCATGCGGCAGATATTATTTAACCGCGGATATGCCAGCAAGGCGAGCGCGACGGCTTTCTTGCGCGCTGAAGCCAATTTTGATACATCTCCTTTCCAGATGACGGGAATCACTCCCACATTGGATCGGATACGATATGCCATTGATCACCATGAGCAAATTGCGATCTATGGTGATTATGATGTTGATGGGGTAACCGCCACAGCCTTGCTGGTGACTGCGCTTCAGGCCTTCGGTGCGAATGTGCGCGGTTATATCCCAAATCGCTTTGATGAGGGGTACGGGTTAAATACAGAAGCTCTCTCCAACCTTCAGTCCGAGGGGGTAAAATTGGTGATCAGTGTGGACTGTGGTATTCGATCACCCGAAGAGACCGCGCATGCACGAGCCATTGGGCTGGACTTGATCATCTCGGACCATCACCAACCTGCAGAAGGGGATTTACCCTCTGCATATGCGGTTATCAATTCAAAACAGAAAGGCGATTTATACCCCGATAAAGATTTGGCTGGAGTGGGGGTGGCATACAAGATCATCCAAGCCTACCTGGAGAAAAGTTCGAAAACAAATTTGGAATTGAGGCATGAAGATTTGCTTGACCTGGTTGCATTGGGAACAGTTGCAGATCTTGCTCCATTGACCGGGGAAAACAGGATTTTGGTTCGCAAAGGACTTCAAAAACTGAGGGAAACAAAACGGCAAGGGATATTTTCCCTGGCGGCGGTATCCGATTTGCCCCTTTCCCGTATCACCGCAACCAGCATAGGGTTCATTCTTGGTCCGCGCCTGAACGCAGCCGGCAGGCTCGAATCAGCCCTTGCAGCATTTGAATTACTGACCACCACGGATGTAAAAACCGCCGGCGAACTGGCACAACAACTTAACGTACAGAACCGGCAGCGGCAAGAAATAACCCGGAAAATCCAACTGGAAGCTGAGGGGATTGCCCTGAAAGAAGATCCGGAAGCAGACATATTAATCGCAGTCCACCCCGATTTCAATCCTGGCGTGGTTGGCCTGGCAGCATCCCGCCTGGTTGAGATATATTACCGTCCAGCCGTGGTTGGTCAAATATCCAGCGAATTCACCCGTTGTTCCTGCCGTTCCATTCCAGAATTCCATATTACCGAAGCTCTTGATCAGTGCAAGGATTTATTGGTTCGACATGGCGGGCACGCTGCAGCGGCAGGATTCACTGTCCGAAATGAAAACTTGGAGCCGTTAAAATTAAGGTTGAAATCTCTTTCAACAGAAGCGTTACATGGGCTGGACTTACGCCAAACATTGTCAGCCGATATTGATCTGGCTTTATCAGATCTGAAACCGGAACTTCTCCAACAATTAGAATATCTCCAACCGACCGGATATGGCAACCCGGAGGCTGTGTTTGTCAGCCGGAATGTGCGCTTGGTTAATTCGCGAACAATCGGAGCGGATGGAAAACACATAAAGTTGGTTGTCGCTGATGATCGTGTCACATTTGATTGCATAGGTTTTCGGTTGGGTCATCTTCATCCCGGGTTACCTACCCGAGTGGATCTATTATATACGTTCGAATTGAATGAATATAATGGACGGAAATCGCTGCAATTAAACCTAAAAGATGTAAAACCTTCCGGACTCCCCGATTAGGTATTTTTAAAATCAATCATTATACCGGGTTGAAAAGATTGTGAATCCTCCCAGATAATTCAGGCGACTGTTGATTAATTTTCCCCATTATCGGATGGAAATTAGATTCTCCGTCATGGTTCACCCCCATTAATTTAGTCCCAATTAAATATGATTCAATTAAATAACACCCAATAGTTGCATTTTAAATGGGGAAATGGGTGTGTAAACCAGGATTAATAATGTGTTAATCAAAGAATCGGTACCTGACTAACGCCAGGAAGGCATATACAGCGTCGATTAATCTGATTTTCTTTCCATCTGCATAATCGCGGGGGTTAAAGGAAATTGGAACTTCAAAAATCCTCACTTTTTGTTTTAGAATTTTAGCCGTGAATTCAGGTTCGAAATCAAAGCGATTCGCGCGTAACTTCATGGTTTCCACCACTTCGCGTCGGAATACTTTGTAACCAGTCTCCATGTCGCTCAGGATGGTGTCATACAGCACGTTGGTTGAAAGGGTAAGCAATTTATTGGCAAGCATGTGCCAGAACATGGCCACACGACGAGGCCCGCCGAGAAAACGCGATCCATACACCACATCTGCCTTGCCCTCCAAGATCGGTTTAAGCAGTGCTTGATAATCACATGGATCGTATTCCAGGTCAGCATCTTGTATCAGGATAATTTCACCCACGGCTGCTTGAATCCCGGATCGAACCGCGGCACCTTTTCCCTGATTTCGAGCGAATGAGATCACCCGGATTCCATTGCGACCTTCCAGGGTTGAAAGCAGGTCCCGAGTTCCATCTGTGGATCCATCATTTATTATAAGGATCTCGGAAGGAAGTCCAGTGGCCAGAACGCGCTCAACAATGATGTTTATCGTCCGAAATTCATTGAAAACGGGAATGATGACCGATAAATTCATGAGCGGATTATAAACGAAATGAAGCCCCGTACGAAAACCAGCGTGCTATAATTCAACCATATTGTTGATCGGAGGCAGGCATGTCAGTTTTTTCCAGAAGTGATTCCCCAGTTAAGGGTGTTTCATTTGTTCCTGCGCAAATGACCAGGTTGGAAGATACCGGGTTATCATTGCTCTGGCTGCAGGATTTGGTATTAAAGATCTTTTATTTTCAAGGGTACCTGACTGGGTTTAAGGCAGCTGAGGAGATTGCACTGCCTTTTGCAGGGGTGGTTGATCAAATCCTCGAGTCGCTGAAACGGGAAAAACTGCTGGAAGTCAAATCTTCGCAGATGGGATTGGGGGAAGGATCATACCAATATGCCATCACTGGTGCAGGAATCGTCCGCGCCCGGGAAGCCCTGGAACGCAGCCAGTATGCAGGTCCGGCTCCAGTCCCGTTTGAAGTATATAACGAATCCATCCGCCACCAAAGCCGCGGCCGCGTGGCCATTACCAGCCGAACGATGCGGCAGCTTCTATCCGAATTAATTCTTTCAGAAACCACCTTCCAACGGCTTGGTCCTGCGTTAAATTCCGGCACATCAATATTTCTTTATGGACCTCCTGGAAATGGCAAAACCAGTGTGGCAAAAGCCTTTGGGAATCTGGTACTGACCCAGACCATGTTCATTCCCTACGCACTTTTTGTCGATGGACAGGTGGTTAAATTATATGATTCGGTGAATCACCAAATGGCACCTGATACCGATACGACACCGAATGGCACGGGAACTTTCCGAAGTGGACGACATGATCCGCGCTGGGTAAGGATCCGCCGACCTTTCATCATGGTTGGTGGGGAACTAACCCTGGAAGGTCTTGATCTCGTCTTTGATGACACCAACAAATTCTACGAAGCCCCCTTCCAGGTAAAAGCCAATGGAGGGATTTTGCTGATTGACGATTTTGGCCGGCAGCAGGTACGGCCTCGTGATTTGCTGAACCGCTGGATCGTCCCGTTGGAAAATCGCGTTGATTATTTAACTTTGCACACGGGACGAAAAATCGAAATACCATTTGATGTGCTAGTGGTTTTCTCAACCAACCTACCGCCGCGCGATTTGGTGGATGAAGCCTTTTTAAGACGCTTGCGGCATAAGATTGAAATTTCTGATCCTTCATTTGAAGATTATCGTGAAATATTCAAGCGAGTCTCCCAACAAAAGGGAATTCCATACGATGACCAGGGATTGGCTTACCTTTTGCAGGAATACTATATCAAGCGTAATAGAAAAATGCGGGCTTCCCATCCGCGTGACTTGTGCGATCAGATCCTCGACATCGCCCGCTATCTTACCACCGAACCAGCAATGACCAATGAAATGATCGATCGCGCGGCGCAAGCCTATTTTGTGAATATATAGAATGTGGATCGATCTGCCGACCCCGGTCATCGTGGCACATCGAGGGGATAAAGCGTATGCACCGGAAAATACACTCTCTGCCTTCAACCAGGCTGCCGAAAAAGGGGCAGATGCCATTGAGTTCGATGTTAAATTAACATTGGATGGGCACGTTGTCGTTCTTCACGATCAAAAAGTGGATCGCACGACGAATGGGACAGGGGATGTCGCTAAATTGACCCTTGCAGCTCTANNAAAAAGTTGTACATGAATATTGAATTGACCAACTATTCCACACCGAATGACTCTTTGGTTTCGAAGGTGGCTGAAATTGTAAGCGGGTTTGGAATGCAGAACAGGGTCCTTTTCTCTTCCTTTTTTGCCCGAAACCTGCAGAAAATCCGGGCACTCCTTCCCGAGGTTCCACGCGCTCTTCTTACCATGCCTGGATTATTGGGCGTGTGGGGGCGGGTGGTTGGATGGCGGAATGATTATGCCGCATTGAACCCATATTTTGTGGATGTGAACAACAGCCTGGTTTCTCGAGTTCACAGGGCAGGAATAAAGATAAATGTGTGGACGGTTGTTTCCAAAGAAGATATAAAGCGCATGATTGACCTTGGAGTGGATGGGATCATTACCGATGATCCCGGGTTGGCAGTAAAAGTGCTTGGGAGACGAAAGTAACCACTAAGGGTGGACGTGTCATGGAAAGGGATGAAGCCTTATTTCATTGGTAAAGGATATTAATTTTTTTGGATAAAATGAGCATTCGGCGATGGATATCTTTGATCCTGGCGATTTCACTGGCATCGTCAATATTTCCGACGACAGCTGCGAGCGCCTCTGTTTCATTACAAATAACTGACCCGGGCGAAAGCGCACGTCAAATGCTTGCGAAGATGTCGCCCAAGGAACGAGTGGGTCAATTATTTTTAGTTTCATTCACCGGATCCACAGCTGAACAGTATTCCCAGATAAATACTTTAATCACGAATAATCACATCGGGGGAATGGTTTTACTTGCGCGCAATGATAATTTTACCGCCGCACCAGACACCATAACAAATGCCAGCAAATTAATCTCACAATTGCAGACTGCTGAATGGCTATCTTCGCAAGGCTCTTCTAATACTCCTGGATCCGGCACTCCAACCTCGGTGCCGAATCCCTCAGCCACCCCCTCTAATTACGTCCCACTTTTTATCGGTATCTCACAATCTGGGGATGGATTTCCAAGCGATCAGATTCTCAACGGCCTGACACCCCTGCCAAATTTAATGGCCCTTGGAGCTACGTGGAATCCTGACCTCGCTGAACAAGTGGGTTCAGTGGCAGGGCAGGAGCTTGCCGCGATTGGATTTAATCTATATTTTGGTCCTTCGCTTGATGTCATAGAATCACCTGAATCAACAATGGCGAACAACCTGGGTGCAAGCGCGTTTGGAGGAGATCCATATTGGGTTGGAACCATGGGGAGTGCCTATATCACCGGATTACACACGGGCAGTAATGGCAGGTTAACTGTCATTGCCGACCATTTTCCCGGTAGGGGCAGTGCCGACCGTCCTGCGGGAGGAGAGCCAGCCACTGTACGGAAATCACTTGAATTTTTAAAACAAGTGGAATTGGCCCCATTTTTCTCGGTAACCGGTAATGCTTCTTCCAGAGAAAGCACAGCAGATGGTTTGCTGGTTTCCCACATCCGTTATCAAGGTTTTCAAGGCAACATCCGTTCGACCACCCGCCCGGTAAGTTTCGATCCCCAGGCGCTTACGCAGATCCTTTCTCTCCCGGAATTTGTCAATTGGCGTAATGCTGGCGGGTTGATGGTAAGCGATGATCTTGGGAGTCAAACGGTTCGGCTTTTTTATGACCCCGGTGGACAAAATTTTCAAGCCCGACTGGTGGCGCGAGACGCCTTCCTCGCTGGGAACGACCTTCTATATATGGGGAATATTGTTTCGTCAGATCAACCTGATAATTTTGCAACCATAGTTAACGTATTGGATTTCTTCGATCAGAAATATCGTGAAGATCCCGCCTTCGCCCAAAGGGTAGACGATGCTGCGACACGCATCCTGGCTGCCAAATACCGCCTCTATGGTGATTTTTCCTCAGCGACTGTAAGTTCGCAGCCTGGAACACTGGCGAACTTGGGCCAATCGGAGGCTGTGACATTTGAAGTAGCCCGCGAGTCTGCGACATTGGTAAGCCCTGAAATGGCAGACCTGGAAACCATTCTCCCATCGCCACCGGTGGTGACTGACCGGATTGTCTTTTTGACCGACAATCGTATAGGTAATCAATGCAGCTATTGCAGCGAAGAATCCATGCTGGCAGTGGACGCACTTCAAAATGTGATTTTACGATTATATGGCCCCCGCGCAGGTGGGCAGGTGCAAGTTGGTCGCCTAATTTCCTATTCGTTTACCAGTTTAAATACAGTCTTGGGAGGAGTGGTTGGGGACACATCCTTGGAAGACTCGCTGCGTCAGGCACAATGGGTGGTAATTAATATGTTGGATGCAGAACCCGGTGAATCGCAGACCAATATTCTACGCAGATTCCTCTCTGAGAGGCAAGACTTGTTGCGTGACAAACGGATTGTTGTCTTTGCGTTTAATGCCCCGTATTTTTTAGGAGCAACAGATATTTCACAATTAACGGCATATTACTGTCTATATAGTAAATCGGCTCCCTTCGTGGAGGTAGCTGCACGGCTTCTATTTCGTGAACTTTCCCCTGCAGGTTCGCTGCCTGTTTCGGTAACAGGGATTGGATATGATCTGTTCACTGCCACTTCCCCGGATCCGAATCAAATCATTGGCCTGTCCATGGTTATGCCTACCGTACCAGCAGCAACCGCTTCTGTGACACCCGAAGAGACCCCAACTCCTGCATTTCGTGTAGGCGACACAGTATCAGTGAGAACAAGCATCATCCTTGATCATAACGGTCATCCCGTGCCGGATGGGACCGGGGTACGATTTAATATTTTACTAAGTGGTGAGGGAGGAGTAGTTCAGCAAATCGATGCTGTCACAATTCAAGGCTTGGCTGGGGCATCCTTCAGCATTAACCGACCTGGACTTCTAGAAATCCGCGCCGAAAGCGACCAGGCGTTCACTTCGGTCGTCTTGCAATTGAATGTGTCAAATGAGGGTTTCAGTGTCACCGTTGTGGCTCCAACTCCCTTCGTCAGAGCAACTCCGACAACGGAAGTGACTAGTACCCCTGTCGTGGAACCTTCTCCTCCCTTGGTGAAGAGTCGTCCCGGTTTGGGGGAGTGGTTCGGAATGCTATTTATTCTTGGAGTGTTGGGGTTTCTTTCCTTCTGGGTTGGAAAACGATTTTTCGCTTCCCGCTGGGGGATACGCTGGTTTTTTGGCATTCTAATTGGTGGATCACTTGCTTATACATACCTGGCGCTGCGCATGCCTGGTACGGCGAACTTAATTCAAAAAACCGGATGGCTGGGGGTAATGGTGGCGGTAATTCTGGGTGCTTTGCTGGGTTTTGGAGGTGCTTTAATCTGGCAGAAATTCTCTAGGGAAGCAACGAAGAAACCAGACTGACAACCAATAAGCCCGCAAACACCCAAAGGAGAATTTGTTCTGGTTTTCCCGATAATAGTTGAAAAAAAGATAGTGAAACCCGCGTCTGAACCTGTGAACGCGAAGGTAACTCGCGCGATCCGATTAAATATTGACGCAGGTCATCTGCTGTTGCAGGGCGATCATCAGGATGAAGTTCCATAGCCCACATTATTGCGCGTTCGGTGCGGGGGCTGACGGCAGGATTGAGTTTGCGCGGTGGCGTAAAATCGGCCGGGTGTAAAAATCGGTCCCGGGCATCCGTCGGGGGAGTATTGGTGAGTAAATGATATAAGGTGCATCCAAAGGCATAAATGTCACTACGGATATCAGTATGGAGTCCGTCTCCCCCATACTGTTCAAGGGGGGTATAAAGGGCAGTCCCTCTTCCCTGGATGACAGTAATGGTCATTTCATCCGGAACCATCGCTTTAACCAGCCCAAAATCCACCAATTTGAGGAGACCATTTGGGGTAATCTTCATGTTGGATGGTTTGACATCCCGGTGGACCAAAGGCGGAACTTGGTTATGAAGATATGAAAGGGCATCAGACAGTTGATTTGCCCAATCCAGCACATCCCCCTCTGCCAGGAAAGTGTTGTTCTGTTTTGCATCCAGCATCCGCAGGCGTAAATCCTTTCCGGGGATGTAATCCATTACAAGATAATCACGCGGACCGATGGAAAAGTAGTCTGATACCTTGGGCAAGTTGGGATGATCCAACCGCGCCAATACCGTGGCCTCGTGGAGGAATTGTTGACGAGCTTCTTTTAGTAATTTGGAGGGTAACGTACGATCGTGTTCGACTTCTTTAAGTGCACAATTCCGTCCTTCCAGGCGCAGGTCATTGGCTAAATATATATTGCCCATACCCCCCTGACCGATGCGCTCTTGAATACGATAACGACCGCGCAACACCTCTCCGGATTTAAGCGCAACAGGCATATCGATCCAATCGCAGAAAATTAGATATTTATAGTGCTTGGCTGGCAGGAAATTCGGCGTTGGTTACCAGCGTTGCAAACCAATTTTAATTTGATATATTATAAGCGCCTTTTGATATCCTGTTGTATAATCCATTTGCAAGGATTTAAATACATGGATGGGAAATTGGGAGAAGCTCCCTTATTGATTGCACAGACTGGTCCTCTAAAAGGTGACCGCTGGGTTCTTAATCGGGAACTCACCATAGGTCGTGAATCATCCTGTGAAGTGGTGATTCCAGACAGGCAGGTTTCACGGTTTCATGCCAGAATATCTCCAACCCGTCGGGGTATCATTCTCGAGGATCTGGGAAGCAAAAACGGGATACATCATAATGGCAATCAGGTGGTGGGGAAAGTTACCTTGCAAGATGGCGACCTGGTGCAGATTGCGCTTGCCCAGCAATTTATATTTTTGACCTCCGATGCCACAGTTCCTTTGGAAGATCCCCAATCCACCCTGGGAAAATTGCAGCTGGATCTCCGGTCAAGGAGGGTCTGGGTGGATAAAACCCTGATTGACCCGCCGCTTTCAGCGCTACAATTTCATGTATTAAAGTTGCTTATTGACCACCAGGGGCAGGTGCTGGACAGGCAACAATTGGTCAGTAAGGCATGGGGAGGAGAAGATGCGGTGGGAGTTTCCGACCAGGCATTGGATGCCCTATTACGTCGATTGCGCGATCGAATTGCAGAAATAGACCCAGATCATTCGTATATAGTTACGATTCGCGGTCACGGCATCCGGCTTGATAATCCCCCTGCAGGAAATTAATGTTCCAGAATCTTCCTCGGTTGGTCAAAAGAAGGATGGTTTAATTTAAACTTCTCTTCATGGAAAATTTTAACACCGCCCGGTAAATGCCCTGGAGTTTTCCAAGCATTAATGCCTCTTCCCCGGATGTTTTATTACCAGCTTGTTCTTCACTTCGAGTTATGACATTGGCGATTATGGAAATAAATTCGGGGGTAATTTCTGAACCGTGTTGTTCGATCATTTTATTCAGAGATGATTCATCCGGGGTGGAAAGCATATCTTCCAATAATGATAATTCCGGGGGCGGTGTGCTTGCTTTTTGCAGGACAGCCATAATCTGTTGAAGCTTTGGCATCAGGACTGCATCATTCTTTTTGTTGGCATCCTGGAGTGTCCGGTTTAGTAATTGAACAAAAAAATCATTCATCTCACCCAGATGTTCACTGGTTGCCTGTTGAATGTTTTCAGCGGACAACAATTTATTAAGCAAATTCTCGGCAGTTTTTAATTCTTCCTCGGCATGTTTATCGATTTTCCTCGTTATGTCAAGTAATTTTTCGCGCAATGTTTCCAGATTAATTCTTTCCCCGCCAGAAGATTTCTCTATTCTCTCAGTGAGGCCTTGGAAGAACATATAATCCAACCCGGGTCGGGTGAAACTTACCAGGGCATTTAAACGATCGTCGTTTGGGGCTTCAATAAGGATGGCTAGAAGTTTTTCCCGATCCAGGCCTTTCCCGGCAGCTTGCAATGTTTTGATCGCCTCTTGGATTTCATTGGATTGTGCCGAAATCTTTTTCCCATACTCGGTTTCAGCGAGAAGCTGTTTTTGAATTTCCTCCATTTCCTGGGAGACTTTTTCCTGCCCAGATGAAAGTGCTCCTTCCATTAAACTCCTATAAATAGTAAAAAACTCTGCATCCATCAGGCTTGCCTCTTGCTTTATTAACTCCAACCGTTTTTCTGGTTCTTTTACGCTGAGCAAGCGTTCAATGACCGCCACGCGTTTTTGCTGAGCCTGGATCATCTCGGGGGTTATCCCGTCCGCACCCAGAACACGCTCGATGAGACTTTGATATGTAAAAAAGCTCTGCGGTCGCAGGAGGTAAGCTTTGCGTTTCTCAGGCGGCAAGTGGCTTGTGACCTGGGTGATTAGTGTACCAAGCAGTTTTTCCTGCTCATTTATGGGGACGCCAAGCTCCCCCGGAAAAAAAGTAAGCAAGAGTTCCTTTTCGGAATCGTGGTAAACAATGGGAGTGGATAATAGTCCCTGGTAACCGCAAGAATGACACGCGGCGAAATTGGAGACATTGCCCAGAAAACGTTGTTTTGCTCCCGGATCGGAAGAAATGTCAAATAGTTGTTCCACCTGAGCAACAACAGGTTGCCTGCAGCGCGGGCACGGAATCTGAGTCTTTTTTGGGGGCATGGACACTCTCTGTAACTGAAAAGGGATATTTTCTATATTGCGAAGGGCTAATCTTACCGCATTTCCCGCGAACGTGGCAGCGAAAAACAAATCCTTGCGCCCGAGCCGGGTTTGGGATCCACCCAAATTCGCCCTCCATGGGCTTCGACAATGGCTTTGGCCAGATAAAGTCCCAACCCCGCCCCTTTTGTTTTTCGAACCGCCTGGTCTGAACGGTAAAAACGATCGAAAATATAAGGAATATCAGTTGGATCGATTCCCGGTCCCTGATCACTGACGGTGATGATCACCTGTCCTGATCTTACCTGCCCGCTGATTTGAATTTCGCCTTCGGAGGAATATTTAAGGGCATTCGATATCAAGTTGGTGATGACTTGCGAAATGCGATTTTCATCAGCCAGAATAATTGGGAATTTTGGGGGAAAGTTGATCACAAATGTATGGTATTCGGTCTGGGTACGGAATCTTTCCACAAGTTGTTCAGCAAGCATCGGGATTGAAACATCTGATAAATTCGGCGTCAGCCCCCCGGCTTGCAATCTCGAAGCATCCAGCAAATCCTCGATCATATTGGCCAGGTGATCAGCTTCTTCTTCGATCACCGATAGACTATCTTTAATGATGGCTTTATCCCACTTGGCGTCCTCCCGGCGCAAGGTGCTGACGTATCCCTTGATGAGTGCAACCGGGGTTTTAAGTTCATGGCTGACAATGGAGACAAAAGTGTTTTTTATTTGTTCGGCATTGCGAAACTTGGTAATATCACGTACTGTGGCAATGATATTGCGAAGCGTCCCGTCTGGCGAGAGCAGGGGAGCATAAGTGATCCCAACAGGAAGGGGAGGAGGTTCAGGTCGTTGGAGATCTCCTTCAACATACAGGTAGGCATTGGTAGTCAGAGGCCAGTTTCCAACCTGAGCCTCCTCGAGTGTTTGACCTTCGGGACGACGAGACCAACTTATTATTTCGGAATGAAGTTTCATCTGGATATCAGCACGAGGGCGACCATAAAGTTTTTCAAAGGCAATGTTACAGCGTTCTATGGAATTGTCTGCATTTAAAATCAGGATGCCATCCGCCGCGGAATCGACAAGGGCATCCAAACGGATTTTTTCATACTTAAGCTGGGTGTACAGCTGCGCATTGAAGACCGCGATAGCAGCCTGGTCAGCGAAAGATTGCAAGAGCAATTTATCATTACCAGAAAAAATATCAGGATAACTTCGGAAAATAAAAAGAACACCGATGACCTGCCCGTGCGCTGCAAGGGGAATGCCGACTCCGTTTAGCAATCCCATGCTAGCAGTATAGGTTAAATCCTTCAACATTCGATTGAGCTCGACGAGATTTAGCTCAGAGGCTTTTTCTTCAGCCAACAATGGTTCGAGGTAACTTAAAAAAGCGGGAGGAATGCCATGTGCAGATGCAACGCGCCAACCATTGGGCTCTTTAAGCGCAAGGATACCCGCCTGCCCAGCCAGCATCTCAATTGATATTCGAAGAATACGCGCCAATACCTTGTCCAGATCCAGCTCCTGGGTGAGGCTGCGGGAAATTTCGAGCAGGTAGTCGCGTTGGCGAACACGAAAATCGGGAAGCATAATTTTTGAAGAATACCTATCTTTGAGTATTTTATCACCGAGACATGCCCGATATGTCAGAAACTTACTAAAGGAATATTGGATTTATATAAAAATCTTACCCTGTGCCTCAAACTTGAGACAAAGGGTAAGGAGATATATTTTTTATATTTGCTGATATTATTTCAGTTCTTTTTCAGCCAGGGTTAATGCCTCTTCAAAAATAACCAATCCTTCATCTATTTCTGCTTTGCTAATACTTAATGGTGGAGCTATTCGCAAAACGCTCTTACCACAACTAAGCAATATCAACCCTCTCTCAAAGGCTAATTCCACGATCTTACTGCAGAGTTCCTCAGCGGGAATTTTGCTTTTTCGATCCTTCACGAATTCCACCCCGATCATCAAACCTATACCACGAACATCACCAATGGTGGTATGGCGTGCCATTATCTCGTGGAGTGCGTCCAATGTATATAGCCCAACGGTGGCAGCATTGTTTAAAAATTCTCTTTCTATCAAATCAATTGTCGCCAGGGCTGCCGCGCAGGACATAGGATTCCCACCAAATGTGTTGCCATGCGAACCGCGCGGCCAGGTCATCACAGAGTTCCTGGCAACGCAAACTCCCAATGGCATACCGGAAGCGACGCCCTTCGCAACAGTGATAATGTCCGGTTCCACGTCAAAGTGTTCGATGGCCCACCATTTGCCAGTACGACCCATTCCGGATTGGACTTCATCGGCGATCAATAGAATATTGTATGTATCACACAATTCACGCAATGCGGGAAAGAATCCAATGGGAGGGACAATATATCCGCCTTCACCCTGGATGGTTTCAACAAGAATGCCTGCAACCTCATCAGGGGGAACGATATGCCCAAGAATTTCTTCTTCTATATATCTGACAACCGTTTCTCCATAATCCTCCCCCGGCAGTCGATCAAGAATCGGTCGATATGGATTGGGGAATGGAGCATGAACAACCCCGTTCATCAGGGGATAAAACCCGCGATGATATGTAGTCTTGCTTGCGGTGAAAGTAACAGCTCCCATGGTGCGCCCATGGAAGGCACCGGTAAAGCCAATAAAGTTTGTCCTGCCACTGTGGTAGCGGGCTAATTTAATTGCCGTCTCAACGGCTTCGGTGCCTGAATTTGTCATAAAGGAAGATGCTGCCTCTCGGAATGGAGCGATCTCGTCCAGCTTTTCACCCAGTGCGATCATTTTTTCATGATAATAATCTGAGGATATATGGATGAACTGCTCTGCCTGATCTTTAATCGCCTTGACAACTTCGGGATGACTGTGACCGGTGGATACTACAGCGATGCCGGCTGCAAAATCAAGGAAACGATTTCCATCCACATCCCAGACTTCAGTCCCTTTGCCATGGTCCATAACAAATGGGACTCCGCGCGGGTAAGAGGGGGAGATGACGGCAGAGTCACGCTTAATCATAGCCTTGGCTTTTGGGCCTGGTAACTTCATTGGTTCCATAGAATCTCCTTTAATTTTCCGATTAATCTCTCGATAGACGTATGTGTGCTTGAGCCAGTGCCCCGAGCAACCCCACTTCATCACCCAATTTCACGGTTGCAATCTTTAAATCCTCCATATAAGATATATTCATTATATTTCGCTTCATGGAATCCATAATTGGATCCATGATTAACCTGCCGCTGTTCGAAACCCCACCTCCGAAGATAACAATGGATGGATTAAATATATGCAGGAAATCTGCCACAGCCTGCCCAATAAACCCACCTGCTTGAATGAATGCTTCCCTGGCTAATTTATCACCCCCATTTGCTGCACCTGCGATTTCGCGAGCACTGAAATTTGAGGTTGTTGTAAGTATGGATTTCTGACCGTTAGCAATTTGCTCCCTGACATATCTAGCGATGGCAGGTCCAGAGGCCACAGCCTCCAAATGTCCCCTCATCCCGCATGAACAAACGGGTCCTCCAGGGTCAACTGTAACGTGCCCCAATTCTCCAGCCGTTCCATTCGTTCCTTCGATGAGAACATCCCCACTGATTACACCCCCACCAATGCCAGTGCTTAATGTCAGGTAAAGAACATCATGATGTCCCATCCCCGCACCATATTTCCATTCGCCCAAAGCTGCCAGATTTGCATCATTCCCGAGATAAACGGGCACATTATATTTATTTGAAAGTAATTCAGCCAGTGGATAGTTTTTCCAGGCTGGGATATTCGGCGTTGAGATTATTATCCCGGTATGTGGATTAACTGGACCAGGAGCAGCAACCGATATGGCATTCACTGATCCTTTTAACCAAATTGTATCAATTAAAGCAATCAACCGTTCGAAAACACCGTCTTCCAACCCCCGCGTCTCAGACCGTTGCACAATGATGGGTGTTTTTCCGTCTTTTGGGTAAACTGCAACTCGTAATTGAGTGCCTCCGATATCTATTGCGACCAAGTTATCCATATTGGAAATTATAACATGTTGATTGCAGCAACCAATTTAGGGGCAATTGAGTAAAAACCCCAACTGGATGGAAATCAGTTTATTAATTGTAATATACAAAAGACTGATCGTGATGAATTGCACTAACTTCTGCACGAGTTGACTATTCCTGTAAAGACTGCTATCATCCCTGACATGTTGCGGCGTTATATCCCACTTGTAAATTCATTATGGAAAAGGATAGCTCGTTTATTCCGATGGTTGGTCCCCGGAATCGGAGTAAAACGGTGGATCCTGGTTTTCCTTGCAGGTGTCACACTTCTTGGAACCGGATTGGCATTATTTTTGCTCGATGTGTACCGTTCAGCGCCAAAAACCTGGTGGCTGCCATTCATCTCCTTTCTATCTTTACGTTTCCTGATCCGTCCCATTCGCATATTAATATTCCTTGGGATTGGTTTTGGGTTGATCGGGCTGGGTATTTGGAGACTTAGCCATTCCCTTCTGGTGCCATTCCTGCGACCCGGCTTCCGATTGGTGGACCAGGTGACAGATTTTCGCCGCCGTGAGCGTGGTCCTCGAATTGTGGTCATTGGTGGAGGGCATGGAATAGCTACTGTATTGCGCGGCTTAAAGGCGTACAGCAATAATCTAACGGCTGTAGTATCTGTCGCGGATGACGGCGGCTCCTCGGGAGAATTGCGGCGGAACATGGGAATACTCCCTCCAGGAGACATTCGCAATTGTCTAGCGGCACTCTCAGACGATGAAGCCCTCTTAACACAACTATTCCAGTACCGGTTCGGAGAAGACACCGGCTTGGGCGGACATACCATGGGTAACCTATTGATCACTGCTCTTACCGAAATAACCGGGAGTTTCGAGAAGGGCATTGCCGAGTCAGGACACGCACTTTCCGTTCATGGGCAGGTTTTGCCTTCCACATTGCACAATGTTCGCTTGGTGGCCGATATACGACTGCACCATACCCAGACCGAGGTACGAGTTGAAGGCGAAAGCAGGATTCCGACATCAACAGGACGGGTAAGCCGCGTATGGCTTGAACCGGGTAACGCCTCGGCTTATCCACCGGTCATCCAGGCGATACTGGCTGCAGATATGATAATAATCGGACCGGGAAGCTTATATACCAGTATCTTGCCAAATATTCTCGTGGGAGATTTATTGGAAGCGATACGATCCAGCCGTTCTTTAAAAATCTTCATATCCAATGTGGCCACCCAGCAAGGTGAAACAGAAATGTATTCATGCGGGGATCATATTCGCACCTTGGAGGAAATGGCCGGTCCCGATCTTGTAGATGTCATTGTATGTAATACATGGTATGATGCCAAGTTAGAAAATAACATGCAGTGGGTCAAGGTTGACGAACCCCTCGAACGAGATCCCCGTTTATATCTTTCAGACCTGGCTGATGACCAGCATCCGGAACATCATGATGCGGTAAGACTGGCACAAGTTTTGATGGATTTATACAACGAGAGAACCGGACCGATATTGAAGGAATAAACAACGCCATTGCGTTGATATTACAAAATTCATAAGGAGAATAGCATGTCTGTCAAAGTTGGAATCAATGGTTTTGGTCGAATTGGGCGTCAGGTCCTGAAAGCCATTCGGGATTATTACCCTGATGAACTGGAAGTGGTTGCCTTTAATGATATTGGCGATATGAAAACCATGGCCCACCTGCTGAAATACGACTCGAACTATGGTCGTTTCGAAGGGAAAGTGGAATTCGCCGAGGATCACCTTCTTGTAGACGGTAAGAAAGTGTCAGCCTTAAAGGAGACCGATCCCAGTGCAATTCCCTGGAAAAACCTGGGTGTGGAAATCGTTATTGAGTCCACGGGTCTCTTCACGATCAAGGAAGATGGCGTAAATAAAAAGGGAAAGACTGTGAAAGGGGCGGTCAATCACATAACCTCCGGTGGAGCCAAGAAAGTTATCATAACCGCACCTGCCGAGGGGGAAGATATAACTATCGTCATGGGCGTGAATGAAGACAAATATGATCCGAAGTCTCATCATGTCGTATCCAACGCCTCATGTACCACCAACTGCCTGGCGCCAGCTGCAAAGGTGGTGCATGACAAGTATATAATTAAACGTGCATTCATGACCACGATCCATGCGTATACAAATGATCAGAAAATCCTTGATATGCCGCATTCTGATCTACGCCGGGCTCGTGCTGCTGCGATGAGCATCATCCCGACAACCACGGGGGCTGCCAAGGCAATTTCCCTGGTGATTCCCGATCTGAAGGGTAAATTCGATGGGTATGCACTGCGCGTCCCCACCTCCACCGTTTCGGTCGTTGACTTTACAGCTGAACTTGAGAAGGCGACCACTTCCGAAGATTTACGCCAGGCTTTCCGTGATGCAGCAAAACTACCGCGAAACAAAGGCATTCTGCAGGCGGTGGATGATCCATTGGTCAGCATAGACTTTAAAGGCGATCCGCACAGCACATCTGTTGATCTCCCGTTTACCAGTGTACTTGGGAAAAATGAAAACAACTTCGTCAAGGTGGTAGCATGGTACGATAATGAATGGGGGTACTCTGTCCGAACTGCTGACCTGGCTGCACTGATGGCAAAATCGTTATAGTCACTAAGAATTTAAGGTTCAGATAACTTGGTCTTTTTAGTTCCAGGTTATCTGAACATCCAACCACGCGTATATGACGGAGATAATATGAATAAGAAGACTGTTAAAGATGTTGATTTAAAAGGCAAGCGTGTTTTGATGCGTGTTGATTTTAATGTCCCCATGGAGGGCGGAAAAGTCACCGACGACAAGCGAATCAAGGCAGCTCTGCCAACCATACAATATGTGCTCGATCACGGGGCTTCCCTTCTTCTTTTGAGCCATTTAGGGCGACCGAAGGGTGGATTCGACCCGGAATTTAGTTTAAAGGCTGCAGCTGAGGTATTGGCTGGTCATCTTGGAATCCCAGTCCAAATGGCACCCGATTGTGTTGGTCCGGAAGTCGAAAAGATGGTGAAAACCTTAAAACCTGGGGGGGTAATTATGTTGGAAAATACCCGATTCCATCCGGAAGAGGAAAAAAATGATCCCGAATTGGCCAGGAAGATGGCCTCGCTGGGTGATATTTTTGTGAATGACGCCTTTGGCTCTGCCCACCGGGCGCACTCTTCAACTGAGGGAGTTGCACATTTCCTTCCTGCAGTATCAGGCTTTTTAATGCAAGAAGAACTGGAATACCTAAACCGTGCCACGGCAAACCCTGAACACCCGTATGTGGCAATATTAGGCGGCGCAAAGATAAGTGACAAGATCCTGGTGGTTGAAAATCTGCTCGCAAAATGTGACTGGTTAATGATTGGTGGGGGGATGGCGAATACATTTCTTGCTGCAAAAGGTTTTAATATGCAGGATAGCCTTGTAGAGGCTGACTCCATAAATACTGCCAAAGCCATCCTGGCGAAATCAGGAAATCGGATTGTGCTCCCCATCGATGCGGTAATCGCAGATAAATTTGAAGCTGACGCAGCCATCAAAACTGTGGAAGTTGACAAAATACCTGTTGGTTGGCGCGTGATGGACATTGGACCCCTGACGCTGGATCTCTATAAAAAGACACTTAAGGGCGCAAAATTGGTGGTTTGGAATGGACCGGTCGGAGTTTTTGAAATGCCCAAATTCGCGGAAGGGACATTTTCCCTGGCGAAATTGGTGGCAGATTCGGGCGCAATAACGGTCATTGGGGGAGGGGATACCGCCAGTGCAGTCAAAAAAGCAGGAGTGGCAAAGAAAATGACCCACGTTTCCACCGGGGGAGGCGCCTCTCTGGAATTCCTGGAAGGAAAGGAGCTTCCAGGAGTCACTGCCTTAATGAATAAATAATTGGCTAACAAATATGCCGGATGGATAAATGTCCATCCGGCATATCAATTTTTAAAGGAAAATATAATCGCGTGGTGAATTAAATGGTGTGTTGACAAGATGGATAAACATAATGAAATTTTTTGTACCACTTGTATAAAATGTAAAAAATGAAAGGAAATACTAAGTAATGCGCACCCCATTTGTTGCAGGAAATTGGAAAATGAATAAAACCGTGGAGGAATCCCGTAAATTTGTATCCGATCTGAGACCGGTTTTGGGCGAAATCAAAGGCGTGGAAAAAGTGCTCTGTCCACCCTTTATGGCTCTATTAACTGTTGCTGCTCTCCTTCAAGGAACTGATATAGGCTTGGGGGCGCAGGACATGCATTGGGAGGAAAAAGGTGCCTATACCGGTGAAGTTGCACCCTCCATGATCGCAGAGTTTTGCAAATATGTCATCATTGGTCACTCGGAACGACGAACTTATTTCAATGAAACTGATAATTCTGTCAATAGAAAAACCACTGCAGCGCTAAAGACTGGCCTGGTCCCCATCATATGTGTGGGGGAGTCCTTGGGGGAATACGAATCAGGACAAACTGCCGAGGTAGTTATTCGACAGGTCCGAGCAGGATTAGCAGGTATTCAACCCGAATTTGCATCCCGCGTGGTGATAGCATATGAACCAGTTTGGGCGATCGGAACCGGGAGAGCTTCCACCAGTGAAAATGCGAATTCTGTCATATCCCAATTCATTCGCAAACAGATGGCTGGGTTATTTGGTGAAACCATCGCTCAAGATGTCCGTGTACTTTATGGAGGTTCGGTAACTGCGGACAACGCCAATGATTTTTTTAGTCAGTCAAATATTGACGGGGCACTTGTGGGGGGGGCCAGCTTGAAAGTGACAGAATTTCTCGCAATTGTGCACGCAGCGGCGAATAGGGCATAATCAAGCTTCTTGATTTCAAGAATACCATTCAAATAGATATTATCTCCTCCGAATCCATATTTCATTTGGATTGAATAATTGATTTATTTGACTGCGTTTGATGGTTTGTTCTGGTTGGTGGTTACGCTTGTCGTTTTTGTCTTCCTTCAACGTTCCCTTCATCGCGAAATACAAGCTTTTTTTCTATTAATTACCCGAAACCCAGGCACATCGCAAGTACTGTTTGCACTTTTATTTTTCCCGGGTGTATTCCTGCATGAAACGAGCCATTTTCTGGCTGCAATCATGCTAGGTGTGAAAACCGGAAGATTCTCACTTATTCCTCAATCCCAACCAAATGGAAAACTTCGACTGGGATATGTCGAAACAGCCTCCGGTGGTATTGTCCGTGATTCTATAATTGGTGCCGCGCCACTAATCACCGGCTGCCTTTGTGTGGCTTATGCAGCCATCAGCCGGATCCACCTCCTACCATTATGGGAAGTAATTCACACTGCCGATTGGGAACTGTTCTGGAAGATGATGATATCAGTTCCAAATTCCCCCGATTTTTGGCTCTGGTTCTACCTGGCTTTCACCGTCAGCAGCACGATGATGCCGTCATCTTCTGACAGGCATGCCTGGCTGCCCTTGGGAATTGTTGTTACGGGATTGCTGATAATTGCCATCATTGCAGGGATGGGGAGTTGGATGCTTGCAAACCTGGCTGTACCATTTAACCAGTTCCTGCGGGCTCTTGCATTGATATTTGGAATTAGCAGCGTATTGCACATTCTTTTAATTTTGCCATTTTTATTGTTTCATCTCGTTTTGTCGAAATTATACGGGGTGGATGTGAGTTAAAACCACAAATCTCCCTTCGACAACTCCAAGCAGGGTTTTTCTCCATAAGAATTCGGTTTAAATTCTCTCTGTTGTTTTATTAACTCAACCAGTCCCAAATTGGCGGTCACCCGCATCGCCTAACCCAGGAACAATGTATCCAAGTTCATTAAGATGATCATCAATGGCAGCCAGGTAGATTGGAACATCCGGATGCTCTTTTTGCATGGCAGCTATGCCTTCGGGGGCTCCGATCAAGCCAATGAATTTGATCTTCTTCACACCCCATTTCTTTAATATGTTGGTAGTCGATACTGCGGAGCCACCGGTTGCCAGCATCGGATCCAGGATAAGACAAACTGATACAGTTGGCTCAACAGGAAGTTTATTATAGTATTGCACCGGCTTGAGGGTTTTTTCGTCCCGGTAAAGACCAATGTGCCAAACTTCTGCAGTGGGCATCAATCCCCAAATACCCTCGACCATCCCAAGCCCGGCCCGGAGTATGGGAACCAGTCCAATTTTCTCTTTAAGTTCTTTTCCAGTTACTTTTGTCAGCGGTGTCTCAAGCATTCGGGGGACAGTAATCAGGTCTAGTGTGGCTTCATAAACCAATAAAGCAGCTATTTCGCGCACGAGTTCACGGAATTTTTTAGGGTCTGTATTTTTATCTCGAAGCCTGGAAAGTTTATGGGCGACGAGTGGATGTTGGGATGCAAATACGTTGGGCATGGTTCCTCCAGTTGCATTCATTACCATTGAATTAATAGGTTGTCATGGGTGTATTCGGACCTGCATTTGCTTGAGAATTAAGAATTAGCATTTTATCTTGACTCTTTACCGGTTTATCGTGTATTCTTCTGTGAAAGGTGGCAATGCTTATGCCTTATCACATCCTTGTAGTAGACGATAATGACATGAATTTAGCCCTGCTGTCAAAAATATTGGAATATGAAGGATACCAGGTATCGACAGCGCAAACCGGCAATGCAGCGATCCAACTGGCTCTGGAAAATATGCCAGACCTGGCAATACTGGATGTCATGATGCCAGAAATGTCAGGATACGATTTATGCCGGAAAATGAGACTACCACCTTTTAGCACGAAATTCCCGATTGTTTTGCTGACAGCGATGAGCACTGATGAAGACCGCGCCCTCGCCCTGGAGGCTGGAGCAAATGAAGTTTGGAATAAACCTTTTGACTTGGATTTATTCCGCCAACGAGTTGGGGAGTTAATCAAAAGACCTGAATAGCAGAAAGTCAAAACGTTTTATTGAAAGAAAATCCTTTAATATCGATCCCATTCTGCATGGAAGATTCTATTCCGACCAGTCAATTGGATTGTATGCTGGCAATTCGCACCGCAGAGGAACATCGGTACGATACCCCAAGGCGTATCCCGCCTGCAATAATTGGTGGATCTCACTGGTGCCTTCGTAAATTACCGCCCCTTTCGAATTACGCAAATACCGCTCAACATTATATTCATCACTGAATCCGTATGCGCCGTGAATCTGGACCGCTTCGTTAGCCGCATCATTTGAGGCATCTGTGGCGAACCATTTCGCAAGGGATGTTTCGCGTGTATTTCGCTTCCCCTGGTTCTTCATCCATCCCACTTGCAAATACAGCAAGCGCGCCATCTCGTATGCTTGCACCATTTTGGCTATCTTTTGTTGAACGAGTTGCATCCTGGCGATCTCACGACCGAAGGCGTGTCGTTCTTTGGAATACTGGAGGCTCGCTTCCAAACTAGCCCGGATCAACCCGGTGGCTCCGGATGCCACGGTATATCGACCGTTATCCAGGCAGCTCATGGCAATCTTGAATCCCTCCCCCTCCTCACCGATTCGATTTGAAACTGGTACATGCACATCCTGAAAGGCGATCCAGCCTGTGGAGCCGGCTCGGACTCCCAATTTTCCATGGATATCACCTGTAGTAACACCTGTTCTATCCAGTTCAACCAAAAAGGCTGAAAGACCATCATGAGGATCCCTGGCGTCGGGGTTTGTACGACCGACCCAAAGACAGTGATGTGCCTTTGTCGCCAGTGAAATCCACATCTTCTCACCGTTCAATATGTATTCTTCGCCATCTCGACGTGCTGTACTTGTAATCGCGGATACATCCGAACCAGCTCCGGGTTCGGTCAGTCCAAAACATGCAATCTTATTCCCTTTCGCCTGGGGCTTTAAGAATCGTTGCTTCTGGTCTTCATTTGCCCACTGGAATAATGCCATGCTGTTCAGTCCAACATGGACCGACATTGCCACCCGAAGGGAGGTGTCGACCACTTCCAATTCCTCGCACGCCAACCCGAGGGAAATATAATCCATCCCCTGACCCCCGTATTTTACCGGGAGGCAGATACCCAAAATACCCAACTCGCTCATTCTGGGTAAGACGAAATCCGCCATTTGTTGCTGGCGGTCACTTTCCTTGATGACAGGCGCGACTTCCTTTTGTGCGAACTCGCGAACCATTTTTTGTACCATTTGGTGTTCTTGGGATAGGGAGAAATCAATCATGGGACCATTATAGCAAGATAATGTATCATAGTGCTATAATTTTTCAATTGAAATATCCTGAATGTAATATTGCAGGAGGCAATAATTGTTTTTTCAATTTGAATTTCGTCGTGTTGCGCAGGGGAACTTCCTAAAACCCTCTACTTTCTGCGATGAGATGGATTCTACGGATCGGATAAAAAAATGACAATCTTGGTATACCTTTTCATATTAAGCGGGGTCCTTATCAGCGCCCTTTCTATACCCATGATAACGAATAAAATTCCTCCAAATGGGTTGTATGGATTCCGGGTGAAAAAAACCATGGAAGATCCCAAAATATGGTACCCGGTTAATGCGTATAGTGGAAAATGGTTGCTGGCAATTGGTATAGTGACAATACTTGCTGCTGCAGGCTTTTATTTCATTCCCGGGATTTCGATAGATGTTTATGCATATGTAGTTTTAGGGGTTTGGGTGGTGGTATTTTCCATTGCCGTATATAGGTCGGTCAGGTATATGAATTCCCTATAATTGTTGCGTACTTTGCAGGATCAAAATTCTCAGCGGCCTGATTATTAATCCCCGGATTAAATTACTCTTGAAACGAGATGCTGACAATCTCATGTCCACGCACCTTAACCAAAAAACTGCCTTCTTTATCCGGTTTTAACACATCTTGTTTGTCCTCGGCCAAATTGACTTTTAGCACCTGCCTGAAAGACTTCCAGGGTCTGAAGGAAACCTGGATATCCTCCCCAGTGATGTTATAACCTCGGACCAGCCAACCTTTTTCATTCTCGCACTGCTTAATTGCACTGACGATAAATGTAGAAGGTTCGACCCTGATAAATGAACAGGACGTCGGCAGGATTCCTGGGTGAAGGCTGGTACCAACCATGCGCATGGGAATCTCAAACGAATATGCCTGTTGATATGCATTCTCCCAATAACCGCTGTGCGGAATAATGGAATAATCAAACGTCCAGGTTCCGGGCATTTGCGCGCCGGGGGTTTCCAGGAACGGACCTGCGTGACCTTTACGGGTGGAGAAATCATCCCGCGATAACCAGCCAACGCAGCGAAGAAGAGTTACGGCAATTTCAGCTTTTCCAGACTTATTTTTCAAAACTTCTACTTCGGTCAGGCCGCGGTTGGCAATGGTCAATCCTGCCTTTCCATCTGATATGCTAGAGAAAGCAAGTTGTGGAACTTCGGGCCTGGGCTGCTCCACCCAGGTTTCATTGAAAGGTGGAATGCCGATGGTCCGCTTAACCACTTCGAAGTGCCCGTCGTGGACTCCAAATTCTGTTGTGAAAGGAGCGGGGAAGTGAACCCTTAATCGATGGTCATGTGCCAGGTTTGTGACGGTGCTGCGGATATCAACACGTGGGATTCCATTGGACAAAGTAATGGTGGATGTTATTGGGATTACCTTATACTCCCTTGCCCGTGCTTGCCGGTTTTGAGAGAGGGATTTTGGAGTTAAGATTTCCAATTCCATCGTAAGAGTCTGCGATACCGGACCGCGCTCGATGCCGACGTGCTTTAATCGTGCAGATATTAATTTGTCTGTGACAGGAGGGGCATAGTTGTATTCATCACCACCATCTCCACCATCCACGAATCGGTTCAATCCTTTGTAAAAGATCCCTGTCCGTTTGTCATGAACCGAAAGGGTGCTGTCATTCTGTGCTTCAAGAATAAAAAGATCGTTTTCTATTTTATATGGCGGTTGGGCATATCTCTTCCGAGGTTTCAGATTGTAAATTAAAGGCACGCGTGCCAGGGGCAGCAACATCTTAATCAACGGGTTGGGACTTGCGGAAGGTTTTTCTTCTCCATTTCGGGAACGGACCCAAAATGTCCGATACCCATGACCTGGAACATTGGGGACAGTAAATAATACCTGCGCAGTAGACATGGACCGGGCATGGACATGATAGGTTGTGATAGTTGGATCAGAGAAGTACCCAGCGACTTCTTTTTGTCCGGCATTCCAGGCGGCGAGATTAGGTTCTCCGCCCTCCGCCAGGATGGCTTCAATGAACACTTCTTCGTTCAGACGATGGATATTTAGACCCTGGACAGTCATACCAGCAACACGCCCTTCATTGATATTATTGAAAGCGGATTGTAAACCCTTGGAGTCGACAGTGATATTGATTATTTCATGATTTCCAAATCCCCGTTGTTGATAAGGCAAAGGTATGCCGTTTTCATCCACCAAGTCAAATTCACCGATATCGGGAGGCAGCTGTATGTTTGCAGCGACCAAATCTGTGCGCATAAATGACGATGGATTAAAAATCAAGATAGCCGATCGATCTTTATTTCCGGATATAGGGCTGGTGTCTGAATACAACCCACGATGGGTTTTTACATTTGCAGCGATACATTCAAGGCTTTGCGCCGCAAGTTCCTCGCCAACCTGATCAACCTGATCAAAGCGAACCTTCATTTCCTCATGTACTTGGTCAATTGAACAGCCACAGATTGAATCGTGGGGGTGGTTTTCCATCAGCAGTCTCCAGGTTTGTCGAATTAAGGAGGAAGGCTGATGGATGATGGATAAAGGAACAGGTTGTACATTATCATCACACAGCTGATCTGCGAAAGTGCTAAACGGCTCTACCCATTTCAGTAAAAGGGTTTCGCAGGTGTGATTTCGTTGTTTGATCCACATTCGGGTTGAGAGAACGCCTGGAAGAAGGTGCATTCGTTTGGATGCCCGCAACTCACCCGCAATCGTCTGGAGGTTGGTATTTTGTTTTTTTATTGAAGCATTTAAGGATGCCACATAAATTGGAAGAGTCGAATGGACCACGTGCGATTTAGTCAGCATCTCATCCGAATACGCAATTGCTTCAGAAGTGTTGCGGGGTGGTTCCATATGGTCGGTGCCATACATGATAAGCAGATCAGAGGTCGCTGAATATGGAGCCAAAACATCGGCTTTTTCACCGATCATTTTAGAAAAGCGGGGGAGGTTTTCAGCGGGTAAATCAGCCCCGTTTCCATACCCTTCGCGTAGATAGGCCATAAGAACGCGCGATCCGTCTGGAGCCTGCCACCAAAATTCTGTTGGTCCGTCCTCGACACCCCTCCAGAGGCAGGCAGTTTCCATCCCAAACCCACGCAGGATCTGAGGAATTTGCCCAATGTGCCCGAACGAATCGGGCATGTAACCAATCATCATTTTAGGACCAAACTTGCGGGCTGTCCGCTCCCCCTGGAGCAAGTTACGGATGTGGGCTTCTGGACCAACTAAAAACATATCAGGCAGAATATGCCAGGGACCAATAATAATCCGACCTTGCGAAATTAGTTTACGCAGGAGTTTCTCGTTTTCTGGACGCATGAATAAATAATCATCGATAACAATGGTTTGACCATCAAGCATGAAGTATTTAAAATCCCGGTCATGCTCAAGGATGTCGAGCATTCCATCCACCAATTGGACGAGTTTGAGCCGAAACAATTGGAAAGGCAAATACCATTCACGATCCCAGTGTGTATGTGAGATAATATGGATATTGCGCATAGTCACTCCGAAAGTAATTGAAATAAAATTTCTTCCCAGTGTGGAAAAAGCAAAAGATGAGCTTCTCCTTCATAAATTGTTGATTTACTTCCGGGGATTTTATTTGCCATGGAGCGAGCCATCGCAATCGGAACCTGGTTGTCGGCTGAACCGTGCCACAGGTGAACCCGGGTGTTTATCTGTTCCAATGGAATACCCCACGGACGGGTAAGCAATCGGGCGTCCCAACCCAAACCCCGCAGGCCGGGTCTGAAAGCTTCAATTTCAGACTGGATGCAAATCTCTCTAATTCCCGGGTGGGATAACTGGTCTCTGTCTGCTGCAGGTCGTTGGCGGTTACCGCGGTTCATCTCTGCTGCGGGATCATCCCTTCGACGATGATAGAAAATCCATATGAGGATCTGCCAGAGGGGCCACGGAGTAAAGGACCCAACTATTAATCCCATCTTATTTGTAACGGACATGGCTGACGATAAATCAAGGGTTTCTCTCGATCCCGCTCCGGAAATAATGGCTGCTGCCCTAACCCTGCCAGGAAGCAGATATGTACAGGCTAAAGCATAGGGCGCACCCCCTGAATGGCATATTATGGAGAATTGATCCAATCGCAGAGCATCTGCCAACTGCGTAATGTTGTCCGGCCAATCCAGGACTCTGCGATTGGGTTGAAAAGAAGATTCGCCATAACCCGGACGGTCCACGCAAATTAGTTTCACCCCCATCCGGGCAGTGATTTCATCCGGCGGTCGGAAATAACGGGACCCGGGGGTTCCATGGAAGAAGAATATCGGTTTTCCGTGCGAATCACCATATTCTGCATATGCCAATTTGAAACCATTTTTCAAGGTAATAAATGCAGTCATGGGATTATAACTTCACCTTTTCCTCGGTCAGGGTTCTCGCTTCCAGCATTGCTTCTGAACGGATGGTTATTGGAAATCTCCCATTTATTGGACTGATGCGGGCACCCAGGGATGTTGGTTCATAGATTCCCCAGCGAGTAAGCCAGCGAACTCTGCCAGTCAAGTCTACGGCCGCCTTTAGTTCAGCTAATGTTTCTTTATCCCACCCGCCACACAGTCCATATAGGAACATGTACAGAGGAAAACTGGGCAGGATGCCAATAAAGAAGATAATTACACTGGTTATCTGGTCGGCTTTCCAAATAAGATTGCACATAACCAACAGGATCGCGTAATGGGCTGCACCTGCAAACAGAGGTGCGATGAGCGACTGCCATATAAAAAACCTTTGTGGAAAGCATACCTTATGGTTAATGATATAGGCGGCTATACCCTTGGAAAACAATCCAACAAAGTATGCAATGATCAGACCGGTGACCTGGAATTTTGCAATCAGGAAAAATGCCAGGGTTACGCGGATTATCTGTTCCGAGAAAACCAGGATGGATTTAAGCCAGGGCTTATTGGCACCCAGTTGAACATTGTCGCCCACCCAGGAGGGGAACTGCACCGCACCCCAGACGGTTAATGGGATGACGTAAATTGCAGCACGGTGAAATTCGACCGTAGTAGAGCCAAGAATGAATTTTGGGGCCACAGCCAGCAGGACGGCACCGATAAACGCGCTGGTCAGGCCGTTATACTTGTATGCCATTACGCTGTAATACTGGCTCAATAATCGCTTCCCGTTGGATATTGCTTCTGAGATGGCTGGCATGACCCCGTCATTGAGAGTTTGGGTTACATTAAATGCAAAGATAAAATTCTGTGCCAATCCCCAGTTTCCCCAGATCTCGGCGTAATTGATCAGTCGGGTTTGAGTGATGGCTATTTCCATTGCCTGTCCGAATGACCAGGCAGCCGAACCAAGCATCTCAAAAACGCCGAACTTGAAACTACTCTTGACCACCTCCCAGTCAAAATGTGCCAGGAAAAGGATGCGGGAGTTATACCCAACCCTTCGATAAAGCCAAATGCCGATGAGAAAAGATAACAATTCGCCTGCGTAAGCTGCGATGCCCAATCCCAGAAGTCCTCCCATCGCTCCACCAAAGATTGGATGAGCCCGCCCCCAGGTGAACATTATGATTACAAAAACTGGCTGAACAAGCATTGGTAGAAGCACATTCAAAGCAATGTCGAGCAACCGGCTGTAATCGAGACGCTGGAATCCGGTCAACGCATGGCGCATCACCTGATAAAAACCTGGAATTTGAATGAAGGAATGGATTATGACACTCCAGGCATATAATGCATAAGCGGACCTCGGAGCGAAGGTACTCGTAAGACTTATAACCAAAGCGACCTGTATCGCACCCGATAATGCCTGCCACCAAACAAAAACCTGTCCATATTGGATTCCTTTCCTTGGGTCATGGACTCGATATTCTGATAGATATTTAATGAACGCGATACTGGTCCCCATGTCAAAGAAGGTCCAGGCAAGATTGAAAAATTGGGTGACACGCCCCCAGATACCCAATGCCTGTGCCGAGGGAAGAATGGTGGGCAGGACGAGGTTCTGATAAATGATGAGGGGAATGAACAAGACCAAACCAATGCTCAACGCCACGAGAAATCCACCCAACGGACGGTGGAAACCAACTTCTTCCCATTCGGTATTCGCTTCGCGAGACTCGAATTTGGCGCGATCGGATACAATTTCATCCAATTTTTCGGGGTGTTTCAGACTGTAGCGCCGTATCAAGAAAAATGTTCCAAAAGTTGTAATTATCATCAGCCCCATGACGACGAGCAGGATGTTGCGTTCGGCAGAATGTGGGACAGGGGAGATTGGATAATCAGCAAATGATAGTGGATCCAGTCCTCCAGCTCGTTCCACAAGATGGTAGATCAGGTAGTTAAAGTAAGCCCATTCCTGGATTTGGGGATTATATGAGGCCGTATTATGCGTTTGTGAGTCGATATAATTTGTCAGGTACGCGTTGAAGAAAAATACATTTGGTCGATTACCTTCCCACAGAATCCAATCACCACTTTCATAAGCACTTACCAGCGGTTGCACGGAAGAAAATTGAGTACTTGTCTCCGAACGTTCTCTAATTTGCGGTGCGCCGTTCCAAATGATATCTTTAACCAATGGATCGTCAATTTTTATTTCCGTCAAACTGACTGCATCGTCCTTTTTGACCAGATTGAGGGGGATGCCGCTGACAGTTTCCACATCTGTCGCTGTCATGCCGGGACCAAATATCAGAACAAGTCCTGCACCACGCTGGACTTGGACTGCGACCAATTGCGGATTAATTATTATGCCATTAAGAACGATTACATCCGCTTGGGCGGCATCACTAACAAATATGAATGTTCCCTTTGGGGCAATGGTCATTGCGGTGTATACGCTGTTATTCTTTGGCCCCGAGTAAAAAACTCGAATCGAGTTATTGGCTGAAACAGGAAAAGCCAGAAAAAAGAACATGACAAACGATAAGAATGCTATAAGACTTCGCCGCATCGAAGACCTCCTGCTGAATAGGAATTTCCTTCCTGCGACCCGGCATAAACCCGGGTAATCACCCACAGGAGGATACCTTTAAAAATGAAGATAGAGGATTTGATAATTAGTTGAAACTGAAATCATGGGTTACGATCCTTGTCAGGAGAAGACATCCAAATAAGGGCGGAATATCGCTGGAAATCGAGCGAGATGCCTGCCAAAAAAAGTAAACCATTCCTTAATACTCGAAACCACCATCTTGAATTACCCTGGCATACCAACTGGCGCTATCTTTGAGAGATCTCTTCTGGTTCTTGAAATCGACATAAACAAGTCCAAAACGCTGGCTAAATCCATGCGCCCATTCGAAATTATCCATTAATGACCAATGGAAATATCCTTTCACGGGAACACCGTTGTCCATTGCCCGGTGAACCTGGGCAAGGTGATTTCGCAGGTAGCGGATGCGACGCTCATCCCGAATGCGACCGTCGAAATCAATTCCGTCTGGCACAGGAATCCCATTTTCGGTAATCATGATATCGCACTTTGGCTGATAGTCATGCCAGATGCGCATCAGGAGTTCATAGATTCCCTCCGGATAGACTTCCCACATTCCAGAATACTCATTTCCTTCGGGATGAACTTGAGTTGCTGTAATTATCGGGAATTTCGGGTCGTATTTGGCAACTGTTCTGGAATAATAATTAATTCCGAGTAAATCCAACGCCCGGATCTTTTCCAAGTCCCCGTTTTTGATTAATTGCGGGAAGAGAAACTTGCCACCCGAAAATTCTTGAATCGGGGTTGTCCCTTTGAACAAGGGATCGAGAGTTGAGCGATTGAGAACCGTATCCATGCGTGTTGCAGCACCGCGATCTTTTTTTGATTCAGAGTTTGGGTGGACCGGATTTAAATTCAATGTGAGGCCAACTTTAACAGGTTGTCTTGCAGAACTGTGAATGGCTTCATAAGCCAATCCATGAGAAAGGAGCAAATGATGCAAGGCTTTGAAAGCTGCCGGAATATTTTTTATTCCAGGAGCATGCTCGCCGGAAAAATAACCCGCCATTGCAGCCACCCAGGGCTCGTTGTGTGTCATCCAGACATTGACCCGATCGCTCAGCCGCTCGGTGACCACATGGGCATATTCAGCGAAAGCAGAGGCAGTATCGCGATTTGGCCAACCTCCCTTGTCTTGCAGGGCTTGTGGCAGGTCCCAGTGGAAAAGGCATGCGTAAGGTTGGATACCGTTTTTAAGTAATGCATCCACCAATCTGTCATAGAAGTCAAGACCAGACCGGTTGATCGTCCCGTGACCCGATGGAAGTATCCGCGTCCATGCAATGGAGAAACGGTAGGCATTCAGTCTGATATCTTTCATCAACGCGACATCTTCCAGCAAACGATGGTAATGATCAACCGCTGTGTCACCAGTCTCGTTATTGTAAATGTGGCCGGGTTCATGCACAAAGGTATCCCAAATGGAGGTTCCTTTGCCATCTGAGTCCCAAGCGCCTTCCACCTGGTACGAAGATGCAGCACAACCCCAAACAAAGTTTTTTGGGAAAGTAATAAAATTACCCATTATCCTCTCCTAAAAAATGTATCCCTGGTGACTTTCTTGGGAATTTCATTGGATAGCATTTGTTTGAAAGTCAAGGCATGAATTGAAAATGGTAAGATGGATTTCGAAGAATCACTGATCCGCGGGATAGGCAGATTCCAAATCATGGGTTAAGGATACTGGTATTTCTGATTTCACACAAGCGACATGAAAAAATATTTCTGGATATAATCTAACCATGCCTGACCTTCCACGCCGCGCGACCAACCTTTCCCAACAAAGGCGACTGCTTGACCCGGAAACAAAAATTGACGACCGTCAGGATTCGACCCTGCGTCCACAATTGCTTTCCGATATGATCGGGCAGGACCAGGTTAAAGAAAACCTGGCCATCCTGATCGCTGCCACGCGCCAGAGGGAAGAAGCACTTGAGCATATACTTTTCTATGGACCTCCTGGTTTGGGGAAGACCACCCTTGCCCATGTGGTGGCAAATGAAATGAAAGTCAATATTAAGATTACTTCAGGACCGGCTATTGAACGCCCGGGAGATCTGGCTGCAATCCTGACCAACCTTCGTGCAGGTGATGTGCTATTCATTGACGAAGTTCACCGTCTTGGGAAAGCAGTGGAAGAAATCCTGTATCCTGCGATGGAAGATTATGCCCTTGATATTATCATTGGGAAGGGTCCTTCGGCTCGTTCAATCCGCTTGAAATTACCGCATTTCACCATAATTGGTGCAACCACCAGGCTGGCTCTCATGGCAGCTCCATTGCGCGCGCGTTTTGGGGCGGTTTATCGGCTGGATTATTATGATATTAAGGCAATCCGTGCCATTGTTAAGCGCGCAACCAGGTTGCTGCATGTAATCGCAGATGAGCGAGGTGAAGAAGAGATAGCCCGCAGGGCAAGAGGAACGCCACGGGTGGCCTTGCGCCTCCTGCGGCGAGTGAGGGATTTTGCCCAGGTGCGCTCAGATGGGACGGTAACAGGGGGTGTCGCCCAAGAAGCCCTTGATTTGTTACAGGTGGATTCGCTGGGTCTGGATGATCTGGACAGGCGAGTGCTTCAAGTAATCATTCAAAAATATAATGGGGGTCCGGTCGGATTGAACACCATCGCTGCAGCGATCAGTGAGGAGCCTGAAACTATTATGGATGTGGTCGAGCCATATTTGCTGCAGTTGGGATTCCTTGACCGCACGCCACAGGGCAGGATTGCAACCAAACCGGCTTATGATCACTTGGGGGTTGAATATTTCGAAAATACACAACCCAAGTTGCTGTAAATGATTTTGATAATTAAATGTCATCCAATACTTGTTTAGGATCGATTCGTGTTTTGTGAGAGAGTAAAATTAAACCTGTCTTTATGTTGATTTGAACTCCCTTTATCATTTCCATGGGGAAATTGAAATTCTGTTGAAATTATGAAAACCACTATTTTCGACTATGATCTGCCAGAAAAATATATCGCCCAGACTCCCGTCGAGCCCCGGGATTCATCCCGTCTGCTTGTATTAAGACGCGACACGGGGGAGGTTGAGCATCGCATGTTTCATGAAATTGGTCAATTTCTCCACCCCGGGGACTTGTTGGTGATCAACCGTACACGGGTTATCCCGGCGAGGATTTTCGCTCGTAAATCGACCGGAGGAAGAATCGAACTGCTCCTGCTAAAACGGGAAGGACTTCTTACATGGGAATGTCTGGTGGGAGGGAAAGGCCTATCGAAAGGAATATCGATTTTAATCGAGAATGGGCCTCGCGCAGAAATTTTGGAAACAATGCAAGGGTCCCATCGCCGAATCCAATTCTCGGAACCCATTGAACCATTTTTTCCGGTTGTTGGAAATGTTCCCCTCCCACCCTATATCCACGAACCACTGAAAGACCCGGAGCGTTACCAAACCGTCTTTGCGCGAGATCCAGGTTCCGCAGCTGCCCCGACCGCCGGTCTGCACTTTACCACCAGGCTTGTCGATGAATTAAAATCACAAGGGATATATTTTGCAGAAGTTACGTTGCATGTTGGATTAGATACGTTTGCCCCGGTCCTTGAAGATCATGTGGAAGACCACCAAATCCATACGGAATGGTGTGAAATTTCCCCTGAAACGGTGGAGGCAATTTCTCGAACTTACCAATCCGGTGGGAAAATTATAGCCGTGGGGACAACTTCAGTGAGAACTCTTGAGACTGCTGCTAAAATGGGGAAAAACAGCATTTTGGCATATAGCGGTCCAACAGATCTATTCATTTTGCCAGGCTACCGGTTTAAAATCGTTAATGCGATGATAACCAATTTCCATCTGCCCAAGTCAACCTTAATTATGCTGGTCAGTGCCTTTGCAGGACGAGATAATATACTCCACGCATATGAATCTGCGAAGAAAAACAATTATCGTTTTTATTCATTTGGGGATGCAATGTATATTTTCTAGATGGGAACCACCCTTTTTGTGGAAGGCAGTTCAGGTGTGATCCCAATTGACTGGTCATATTGATCAGCCAATATCATGCTTCCCATTTGCTCACCGTACAGTTCAAGGTTTGGAATTTGACGCGGGTCATCCAACGGATAATGCTCTTTCAAGTCCACTTGAAACCGGCGGAAATCCAAATTGGGGAAAAATGTATCCACAAGGTGTACTTGCTGATCACCGGCAGATACCAGAAAGGCATCCAAGGCGGGGTTTAGCCATTCCCATGCCATGAATCGTTCCGGTTGCCCCGGTTTAATGGTACGCGGGTCACGGCCCGTCCCCAAACTGATGAGCGTCGTTTCTTGGGGGTTCCATTTCAAACAGAATTGGGCTTCGTAAGCGGCGATATAACAAGGATTGGCATAAGAACCCATCCCACCATCTACATAGCGGCCAGCAACTACCGGAAAATAGGTGGGGATGGAACTGGATGCAAGTACAGCCCGGATGACCGGCCAGTATTTATATTCCCTTTTCCACGGTTTGATGAAGAGGGTTTTATTGGCAAGCAAATCAAATGTCGTAATGACCACATCCGTTGGCGGGTTGACAGTCCAGAAATCGCCCATTTTTTTATCCCCGATTTGTTCCAGGAGAACTTTAGAGAGAGGGTCATGCGGGAAGCGGTACCGGGTAAGCGGCCAAAAAAAAGTCCGCCAGGTTTTCTTGAAAATTGTTTTTCCGAGACTGACGTAAAGCTGGTGCATCCTCGTTGCTGTCAATCCAGACCCGATTCCAGCAGCAATTATCGAACCAGTTGAAGTCCCGGCACAGAGCCGGAAGATATCATGTACGGGTCTGCCTAGATACCCTTCCAGTAAGGATAGAGCCTTGGTAACGATTACCCCTCGTATGCCACCGCCGTCCACTGCAATGGCAATATTTTTCCGAAATGGCTTCATATCTTCTCCTTTGGATAGGTCCAAAAGAATATTCAGAAATGATCAATAACAATCAATAATTCTCAAGCAAATCGAATCAATCAAGGGCCTGATAACGGCAACGAAACAGGTTAAGTTTATCCCTATTTAGTCAAATATCAATACAATTGTAAGGTAGAATTTATTAATGACTTTACTGGAAATTAATCAAGAACTCCTTTCCTGCAGGCGTTGCAGTCGCCTGGTGAATTGGCGCGAACTGATCGCGCATCAGAAGCGGCGTGCTTATTTTGATTGCGAATATTGGGGTAAGCCGGTACCCGGGTTTGGTGATCCACGGGCACAAGTCTTTGTAATAGGACTGGCACCAGGGGCGCATGGCTCCAACCGAACAGGCAGGCAGTTTACTGGCGATTCTTCTGGTGATTTCCTTTACCCAGCTCTTTATCGTGCTGGATTTGCGTCGCAACCTTTCTCCATTTCACGGGATGATGGAATGAGGCTTATTGATTTATACACCGCTCCGGTTTGCCGCTGCGTGCCTCCACAAAACAAACCAACCACGGAAGAAATGATCAATTGCCAGCCATACCTTGAAGCCGAATTTGCGATTCTTAANNCCCAGCCGCCAGAACACCCAGACCGGACGTCTTACCGTGGGTATGTTTGACCAGGTTTGGAAAACTGTCAGAGAATTAGTGGACAAGTAAATGTGCTTGGTTGTTATCTCGAGTAGGCGTTTTTTTATTCTTTCCCATATATTCGCCTTCATGATAAGAATTATCGAATCGATTTTTAATAAATCCACTCAAAATTCATGTTATAGCCAAGGATTCCAGGTATTATGAAATAACCTATCCAAAATTTCCCAAAAAATTGATTTAATATTTGAAAACAATTCGTAAGGATGAGAAATTGTCGGGTAATCGTGAAACACGATACAATATGTATCACGTGAAGGAGAGTCCCGTGAGAGCGGTGGATATTATCATCAAGAAGCGTGAAAAAAAAGACCTTACGAGTGAAGAAATCCAATTCTTCGTAAATGGGTTCACGCAGGGGGAGATCCCAGATTATCAGGCTTCTGCCTGGGCAATGGCAGTTTTACTCAATGGAATGACACCCCGGGAAACAACCGATTTGACACAAGCAATGGCACATTCGGGGGAAATCCTCGACCTTTCCGGGATTGTGGAAATTGCCCTCGATAAACATTCTACTGGTGGAGTGGGGGACAAGACTTCCCTGGTCGTGTTGCCGGTCGTGGCTGCCTGCGGTTTACCGGTTGGAAAAATGTCGGGGCGCGGTTTGGGTTTCAGCGGTGGGACACTCGACAAAATGGAATCCATCCCCGGATACCGGGTCAACCTCACCACGGATGAATTCAAGGAACAACTAAAAAGCAAGGGAATTGTCCTCACTGGTCAATCGATGGGCCTGGATCCTGCTGATGGAAAACTATATTCTCTTCGCGATGTAACCGGGACTGTGCAATCCATCCCTCTAATTGCATCGTCAATTATGAGTAAAAAGATCGCCGCCGGTGCCCAGGGAATATTGCTGGATGTCAAGGTGGGCCTTGGCGCGTTCATGGCAACCATCCAAGAAGCCAGTTTACTGGCCTCCCTGATGATGGAAATCGGTAAGCTCGCTGGCCGAGAAGTGGTGGCACTGCTTTCAGATATGAACCAACCACTTGGCCAAGCAGTGGGAAATTCACTTGAGGTGGTTGAAGCGATAAACACTCTGCACAGCTGCGGACCAGAAGACTTCCGCGAGCACTGCCTTCATATTAGTGCACGCATGTTGGTGCTTGGGAAACGGACCCAGGACCTCGAGGTAGCCAGGCGAATGGCTGAGGAGGTAATTGCTTCTGGTGCGGCATTCGAGAAATTCCGCCTTCTTGTTGAAGCCCAAGGTGGAGATGTTACATATGTGGATCATCCGGCCAATTTTCCCCCGGCAAAATATATCCAAGAGGTATTAGCCGGGCAACGTGGATTCATTTCCCAAGTCCACGCCCGAATGATCGGTGAAGCATCGGTAGCGCTTGGAGCAGGACGAGCCAAAAAAGGGGATTTAATAGATCATTCGGTCGGGATCGTCATTCACCACAAAGTGGGTGAATATGTGGAGAAGAACGAACCACTGTGCACCATATACGCCAGCGATGAGGCTAAACTAAATATTGTCCGGGAAGAACTGCAACCAGCTTTTGGATGGAGTGAACACCCATTTGCCAAGCTTCCATTATTCTATGATTTGGTTTCGCCATGAATATTGTTGACTGATATTATATTAAAATGTAATTGCATAATACAATGGTTTGATGCATAATAGGGTCAGGAGTACGGTATGGCCAAGGTATCTCTGCGTGTATACAATCGTGAAATTGAAAGTATGATCGAGGGCGGACAGCTCGATGAAGGTGTTGCTCATTGCCAGCATATCCTGAAAACCTTTCCCATGCATGTGGATACATACCGGCTGCTTGGCAAGAGTTTCCTTGAAGCACGACGATACACTGACGCAGCTGACATTTTCCAGCGTGCCCTGATGGCAGTCCCCGATGATTTTGTATCCCACGTGGGGATGAGCATCATTCGTGATGATGAAGGCAAACTTGACGATGCCATCTGGCACATGCAGAGGGCTTTCGAAGTCCAACCTTCAAATACAGCAATCCAAGGCGAGCTGCGCCGTCTTTATGGTCGAAGAGATGGAGTTGAACCTCCCAAGATTCGATTAACCAGGGATGCCCTGGCCAATATGTATTCGCAGGGTGAACTTTTCAATCAGGCAATTGCTGAGATCCGTGCGGTACTGGCTGATGATCCCAACCGCCCTGACTTGCAAGTCATGTTAGCGCGCGCATACTATCATGCCGGGCAAAAGGTTGAAGCTGCAGAAATGTCTGCAAACCTGCTAAAAAAATATATGTATTGCGTTGATGCCTTGCGCATCCTGGTGGATGTACTCCCTGATGCCGCCCGGGCTGAAAATACCCAAATATATCGGCAGCGATTGCACATGCTTGATCCCTATACATCTTTTGTGACAGGTTCTGTTTTTGCCACCGACCAGGTCGGAGATGGTGCTGTCTCACTAGAGCGGTTGGACGTCAGAGTCGGAGTTGCTCCCACTTCTTCACAACCGAATTGGGCTTCATCCCTGGGGATAAAATTGGTGGATGAAAAACACGCTGAACCTGCGCCGTACCAGGTTANNGATGATAAATCAGTACCGGATTGGATGCGCTCCGCTGGATGGAAAGAATCCAGTGGAAGCGTTCCAGAAAATCAAATAGATTCCAGCATCGAGCAACCAGCGGAACCCGTTGCAGAGGGTGATATTCCCGAATGGTTGAAATCAATGGCTCCTCAAGAATTGCCCGAACCGGAGAAGACCGTCGATCAAGTTACGGAATCCCAGCCAACTTCTGACCAAGGAGAAGTTCCCGATTGGTTATCTGGATTAGGAACTGCTTCCACGGCAACCTTTGCGGAGCCAGCCCAGCCCGCAGCCGCACCCCAAGAAAATATCTTTCCAGATTGGTTAAAAGAGGTTGACCATGCTTCTACCACCGAAGCCGGGATGGAAGAAGATGGCAGCGGCAAGGCATTACCAATCGAAATTGTGCCTCCAGTTCCAGATCAACCCATAGCCGAAGCAACCGCTGAACAAGAAACCATCCCGCAAGGGATTCGAGAGATTCCACCAGAGGAAATTTCGACCGTCTTTCCTGCTGACGAAAGCAAACCCCTCGGGATGCAAGACGAAGCCATGAGTTGGCTTGGAAACTTAAGTGCAATGCATGGCGAAGAAGAACCTGGTTCAGCATCACCCAACCAAGAAGAAGAAATTCCTGATTGGTTGCGTTCAATCAGCGAACAACCTTCTGTTGAAAATTCTCAAATCCCGGGTTCCATGCCAGTTGAAACAGCACCCTTGGAACAGGTTAACCTTGCCGGAGATATGTCTTCAGATATTTTTCCTGCGATCTCAGAGGAAGATATATTAAAAGAAACAGTTCCGGGGATGGAACCTCCGATCGATACTGGAGAACGTCCTTTTGGTTTGTACGAAGCAGTAAAGTCTAAAGAACCAGCAGCCAATGATGAACCTCCCAAAGAATATGAAAAACTCGATCAGGAAACGCCTGATTGGTTGCATCCTGCAGAAGAGGAACTTCCATCGACTCTCATTCCGGAAACCATTCCTTCTCTGAACGAGACTCAACCCCTGGAAATGATTACCCCGTTAGAAGGGTTGGCACAAGAAAAATCCACGGTCCCAGCAGATGAATTTTCCTTCCTGAAATCTGGAGATGAACCCTTCCCTCCCCTCGATACTGACAAAGTGGCCGTTTCCCCACTGAATAATGTTGAAACAGGGATGGATTCACAACCAGTAGAATCATCCCAAAAATCAGAAGAGTTATCTGAATCTTTACCGGAATGGATAAAAAACACCTCCCAGGACTCCATGATTTTGGATGAAACTGAGACCGATGGAGTTGGAAAAGCGATACAAGAGGAAGATCTAACGATCACATCCTGGTTAAGCAAGAAGGATGTTGAAAAAGCATTGGGGAAAGTTCGACCAACTTCCAGTGCTCCAGAAGAGTCTGCCACTCCGGCGAGTGAAATCCCATCCTGGTTGAAAGACCTGGATAAACCCCCGGTGCCAGAACCATCTGCCAAACCTGTCAAGGAGGTTCCAGATTGGTTGCATCAGCCTGTTGAGCCAACGGAAGAAGAAGTTGCCCCGGTTCCCACCCCGGATATGAGTACTCAAACAAAGATTCCTTCCTGGATGGATGACACGATTCCAGTTTCAGGACCTCCCGCCCCGACCACTCCAGATGAGTGGGTCTCTGTGGATGAAAAACAGGCTCCCGTTCAAGACTTGGAATCGATTATTAAACAAGCGGAACCATCTATTTCAACACCAGTCCAACGCCAAATACTTGGAGGGACTGGGATGCTCTCACGTGTTCCCCTAGCGGATAAGGACGCTGAATTTTTGGCGACGGCCCAAAAATCACTGGATGCAAGGCAGCTGCAAGAAGCCATGCAATCGTATGCCAAACTTATCAAGAAAAATCGCCTACTGGATGAGGTAATTCACGATTTACGGGAAGCAATATACCGCTTCCCTGTGGATATCAGCGTCTGGCAAACTCTGGGGGATGCATATATGCGAGCAAATCGCCTGCAGGACGCTCTTGATGCCTATACCAAAGCCGAGGAACTGTTACGGTAGGGGAAAATCCCAACCGATATTCGATGCTTCGATTTTGGGAGGGAAACAGGATGGAGGGGGAGGCTTCACAAACTGGCATGGTAAAATCAGATCTCGAGATGACAATTATCTCGAGATCTTTTTGAAACGGAGAATAATCATGGAACGGTCACTCGTGCTTGTGAAACCCGATGGTGTACAACGCGGATTGATCGGGGAAGTAATCAGTCGATTAGAACACCGGGGGCTGCTTATAAAGGCAGCCAAATTCATCCAGGTGAGTAATGAACTGGCTGAAACACATTATGCAATTCATAAAGGGAAACCATTTTACAATGCCCTGATAGAATATATAACCTCTGCACCAGTTATGGCAATGGTATGGGAAGGACCCAATGCGGTTGCCGCCATCCGCCAAACAATGGGTGCAACCCGCCCGACCGAAGCTGCTCCCGGTTCGCTGCGCCACGACTTCGCATTGGAAATTGGGCGCAACCTGACTCATGCTTCAGATACCATTGAAAATAGTGAAACAGAAGTGGCATTATGGTTCAAACCGGGTGAACTCATTTCATGGAAACGAAATTCAGATCGATGGATCTTTGAAAAGAATTGACCTAATTAATTGGNNTTGACCAGGGTAATCCATTTCCAGTGTTATCCTGAATAATTATCATATTCGATTCATCACACCAAAAGGAGTATCTCATGAGTGAAGAATTATTTCAAAAAATGGCACAAAGCGTCATTGATGGTGATTCAGATGCGGCGACAGCACTGGCAAATGCTGCCATTTCTAGCGGGATGGACCCATTGGAAGCCATAACCAAGGGATTTGTAGTCGGGGTAAACCAGGTTGGCGAAAGTTTCGCCAATGGACAGGCTTTCCTGCCGGAATTGGTAATGGCTGGAGAAGCGATGAAGGCAGCAGTCGCCACATTGGAACCAGAGATGCAGAAACGGGGAGTACAGCGCACCGTGCTTGGGAAGGTAGTGCTTGCCACAGTTGAAGGTGACATTCACGAAATTGGAAAAACTTTGGTTGGGACGATGCTCTCAGCTTCCGGGTTCCAGGTATATGATTTGGGCGTGGATGTCCCTGCTGCAAAGATCATCTCCAAGGTCAAAGAAGTCGATGCTGATCTGGTGGGTTTGAGTGCTTTATTAACCACCACGATGGTTAAACAAAAGGAAGTCATCGACGAATTGGATAAATTGGGCTTGCGAAAGAAGGTCAAAGTTATGGTGGGAGGAGCGCCTGTGACCCGGGATTGGGTCCAAAAGATCGAAGCGGATGGATACTCCGAAGATGCAATCGGCGCGGTTGCCTTAGCCAAACAATTGGTTGGATCCGCATAGCCGGTTACCGAGAATCCCATGTCTAAAACGATTAAATCCATCTCCAATCCGAAACTCAGATTGGAGATATTGACACCCCTGGAAATAAAAAAGATCCATGATGCAACATTATGGATCATCGAAAAAGTCGGCGTTCGTTTCCCCTCAGAAAAGGCTCTTGAAATATGGTCCGCAAATGGTGCCGTGGTTGAAAGGAATAAAATGATCGTGCGTGCCAAGGGGGAGCTTATCGAGAAGGCACTTAAAACCAGTCCCCCGTCATATCATCTGGCTGCACGCGATCCACTACAGGATTTACCCTTAGATGGCAACCATGTCTTCGTTGGCACGGATGGTTGTGGGGTTGAAGTAATTGATATTAAAACTGGTGTGCGCAGGACTTCCAACTTGCAGGATGTAAAAGATATTTCCCGGATTGCCGATGCCACCGAAGAAATTGCCTTCCATTGGGTGCCGGTATCAGCGCAGAATATGCCGCCTGAGACTCGTGGGCTGCACGAGATTAAGGCAATTTGGGAAAACTCGACAAAGCATGTGCAAACCGAATCCATTTACAGCGAACGCGAAGCACAGGCTGCGATTGAAATGGCAGCCATGATTGTTGGAGGAAAAAACCAACTGCGACAACGCCCGGTCCTTTCCCTGATGCAATGCTCTGCACCCCCGCTTGGGCATGATGGCGGCAGTATTGAGGCTGCACTGGTGGCTGCAGAATACGGCCTTCCCACAGGTTTCATGACGATGGCTGCGAACCTTACCACCGGTCCTGCCACCCTCGCGGGGAACCTGGCGGTTGGCAACGCCGAGGTAATTGCCGGAACTGCCCTCATCCAATTGGCTCATCCGGGCGCACCTGTTTTTTATGCCGCGGCACAAACTTCTTCCGATTTGAGATCAGGAGCATACACTGGTGGAGGTCCTGAAGATTTTCTTTATGGTGCAGCAACCAACATTCTCTCTGATTTCTACAATATTCCCCTTTCGATGGGTTCATTTGCAACGGGCGCAAAAGAGCCAAACTGGCAGGCAGGGATTGAGAACAGCCTGTCCACGTTCATGGCGAGCGTCGTCATGTCTGATATGCTGTTGGGAGTTGGATTCTTGCATGGCAGCCGCATCTGGTCGTATGCAGAGATGATGATGGATTGCGAAATATTCGACATCGTGCGCCAAATGATGAAAGGCATAATTGTGGATGATGAGGCATTAGCCCTTGATACCATCGCCGTTGTTGGTCCGGGAGGAAATTTCCTTTCCCAGAAGCATACTCTCAAACACATGCGGGACTTGTTCCTGCCGCAGTTCATGGATAGACGCCCATTCAGTGAATGGGAGACTAAAAAAGATGATGCCCGAGATTGGGCATTAGCCAAAGCTCTTATAAAATTAGAAACACACCAGCCTGATCCACTTGATGATGGCATCAAATCTGAAATGTCCAAGGTTATTTCATCATTGGAGAAACAATGACTGCACTGCAACCAAAGCTTGAGCTCTTGACCTATGATTTAATCGCCCGCATCCTGGATGAAGCTTTCCAGTTAATGAGAACCCCGGGAATAAAAATTCAATCACCCGAAGCACGTGATCTGCTGCAACAGGCGGGGGCGACAGTTGATGGGGATGTGATCGCCATTCCAGAAAGTATAGTTCGTAAGTCATTGGATACTGTCCCAGAGAAGTTTGATCTATATGACAGGCAAGGAAATCCAAAAATTCATTATGGCGGGGATTTTGTCCATTTTGATCCTGGGTCATCCGGGGTTCACGTGTTAGATCCAGAAACACTTGAGCACAAGCCTTCTTTTACTCAAGACTTGGTGCGTTTGGTCAAAATCGTCGAATTGCTTCCGCAATATGATGCGCAATCAACTGCCATTGTATGCAATGAAGTTCCCAAAGCAATAGGTGACCTGTACCGCCTGTACATTGTCCTTTTGTATTCAAAAAAGCCGATTGTGACCGGGTCTTTTTCTCTGCAAACGCTCGGGACGATGATTGATATGCTGGCAATTTTTTCCGGTGATCGCCAGAAACTGGCAAATAAGCCTCAAGCCATTTTCGATGTTTGCCCTTCCCCCCCGCTCATCTGGAGTGAATTTGGAGCCGGAAATCTTATCGAGTTGGCCAGGGCGCGTATCCCAGCGCAACTTATCTCCATGCCACTCGCCGGTGCAGCTGCTCCAGTAACCCTTCTCGGTTCAGTCGTTCAACATGCTGCTGAGAGCTTAAGCGGGATTGCCATCCATCAACTTGCCAATCCAGGGGCTCCCATCGTTTGGGGCGGAGCGCCGGCGATTTTCGATATGCGCCGTGGCACAACACCGATGGGTGCCATCGAGACTGCCATGATTGATGTTGCGTATGCACAGGTGGGGAAGTCATTAAATCTGCCAACCCATGCGTATCTGGGTGCTTCCGATTCTAAAGTAGTGGACGCCCAGGCGGGACTGGAAAGCGGCATTACGTCATTATTGGGAGCCCTCGCTGGAATTAACATGATTTCGGGAGCAGGGATGTTGGATTTCCTGGCCTGCCAAAGCCTGGAAAAATTGGTGATAGATGCAGAAGGGATTGCCATGGCAAAGCGGTTACTTGCTGGCATTGAGGTCCGCACCGAGACGCTGGCAACTGGGTTATTTGAAGGAATTAATTTTAAAGGAGATTTCCTCAAGAAGAAGGTCACCCGCGAGTTATTCTCCAAAGAACAAATATTGCCATCAGCAGTGATAGACAGGGAATCCCATCGCGGTTGGCAGGCGGCTGGAAGTCTCGATACATTTGATCGGGCCAAGATACGGACACGTGAACTTCTCAACGCGTACACACGACCAAGGTATCCTGCTGATCAAGAAGGCGCTTTATTGTCAATCGTTCAAAACCTTGCTCATCACGCAGGGATGGATACCTTGCCACAATTGGAATGAAGATCTTGCACCGTTAGGACGAAAGGCAGTTGTTTATAAGATCTTTTTTTGCTAATATATAAATGTTGATGGCTTATTTCAAATCCAAGGAGGAAGGAATGACAAAGAAGTCAGCATTGTATGTATTTATTGTTCTACTGGCAGTGACCAGTTTGGTACTGAGTGGGTGTGGGGGGAAAACACCTTCTCAAACAGGGACGCCCAACACCCCTGGCGCCCCCAATACTCCCCCAGCTACGCAAACCGCTGTTCCCGAGAAAAAAGTCGTTACGCTCATCTATACCCAGGAATTCGATACGCTCAGCCCACTTTATACCGACATGTGGTTTTCCTGGACTACCTGGCAGTTGTATCTGGCCTGGGCATGGGAATTCGATGAGAACAACGCGGCCCACCCCCGGCTTGTGACCGAAATTCCCAGCTCAGCAAATGGGGGCATCAATTCCGATGGCACTGTCATTACCATGCACTTGCGTGATGATATCAAGTGGTCGGATGATGAACCCATAACCGCAGACGATTTTGTTTTTACCTGGGAGATGGCGACCAGCTCGAAGAACGCAGTGACAACCGCATACCCCTATGATCAGATCTCAAGTGTAACCGCCCCAGATCCGAAAACGGTTTTGGTCACATTCACCTCTCCATTTGCCCCCTGGTTGGCGACCCTCTGGCATGGAATCTTACCCGCACATATCCTTCGTCCAATCTATGACTCCGAAGGAACGATCGATAATGCTGAGTGGCTGAAGCATCCAACCGTTGGCTGCGGCCCATACCTTTTAGATGAATGGCAATCGGGAAGTTTTGCCCGCTTCGTTCGCAACTCGAATTACTGGGGTACTCCTCCCAAGATTGATGAAATCTTTATTCGCTTTGTACCTGATGATGCCTCCCAAGTGGCAGCCATGCAGGCTGGTGATGCTGATATCGGAACTTTCGTTCCATACAGCGATGTGCCAAAATTGGAACAATCAGGCATCAAGATCATGACCGAGCCATCAGGTTATAACGAAGGATTGTTCTTCCTGGTGGATTCCAATGGAAAGTTGGGCAACCCGGGGTTGCGTGATATCAATGTACGCAAAGCGATCGCCATGGCGATCGACCGGGAAAGTGTAACCAGAGACCTGCTCCTCGGCTTGACCAAGGTTCCAGCTTCGTTCTGGGATGCCCTTCCGTACTACAACAATCCACCACTGAGCAACTATCTATATGATCCCGCTGCAGCCAAAGCGCTGCTTGATCAAGCTGGCTGGGTGGACAGCAATGGCGATGGCACGCGCGACAAGGACGGCGTGGAATTGGTGCTTACCTACTCGACGACCATTCGTGATATTCGCCAAGAAGCACAGGCTGTGTTCCAACAGCAATTGGCCGCGGTGGGAATCAAAGTTGATATCCAGAGTGTTGATAGTGATGTCTACTTCGCCACTTATGGGGAAGGAGGCCCGGCAGCAACCGGTAAAATTGATATCATGGAATGGTCGGATGGACCCCTGTGGCCAGACCCAGATATTTACTACTGGAAATGCAATGAGATCCCCACCGCTGATTATCCAACCGGTTCGAACTGGTTCTACACATGTGATCCGGAATTGGATGCTCTAATCACTTTACAATCCACGCAAGTGGATGCAACTGCGAGACAAGAGACGATCTCGAAAATCAACCAACTATTTCACGACAAGGTATATTGGCTTGGGCTCTGGCAGGACCCGGATGTTTGGGCTGTCGGCCCGCGATTGACAGGAGTCAAATTCTCAGGTGTCACTCCGCTTTTCAATATTGCGGATTGGGATATAACCACACCTTAAATTTTCCTGACTGGTGGAGGCGCAGAGCCAGTGCGTCTCCACCAGGAGATTCTTTTGACCCGATATATCCTCCGCCGGATTTTGCAAGGCATTCCGCTGTTATTGATCATCAGCTTTGTTCTTTTTATCCTGATGATGAACATGGGTGACCCTGTTGCCACCATGGGTGGACGACGTGTCACGCGTTCAGCGGACTACCAGCGACTAAAGCGCCAGTTGGGGTTGGATAAGCCCATCGTAGTGCAGTATATCTACTGGCTTATCGGAAACGACTGGACGAAAGTGGACATGGACGGAGACGGGGTCGCAGAAACCCCCGGGATCCGGCACGGTGTCTTGCGGGGAGATTTTGGTACCTCCCTTGTCAACCGTGGCACGGCAGTGTTGCAGGTGATCGGTGAGCGCATCCCGAACACCCTGATCTTGATGCTCGCCTCAGAGGCTGTTGTCATTTTAGGCGCATTGTTGGTCGGTGTATATTCCGCATTGCGGCAATATTCATTTCTGGACCATGCCGTCACGGCATTATCCTTCATCGGCTATTCCATGCCAATCTTTTTCATTGCCTTACTATCCATGTTTGTATTCGGTGTGATGTTCAAACGCTGGGGATTACCGTTCTTACCCACAGTGGGGATGTTTGACCCACAGGTAGGCAGCTCAGTCTGGCAAGTGATCTATCACATGATTCTTCCCGTGGTGAGCATGTCGGTGGTCAGCCTTGCTTCGTATAGCCGATACATAAGGTCAACCATGCTGGAAGTGATGAACCAGGACTACATTCGTACTGCAAAGTCCAAGGGATTAACTCGTCATACAGTGGTCTATATCCATGCCTTAAAGAACGCCTCCCTCCCGATAGCCACAGTAATCGGCCTTGATTTACCCTTCCTCCTGGGGGGAGCTGTGATAACCGAGCGGATTTTTGCCTGGCCCGGGATGGGACGTTTATTCCTCGATCACGTCTCGCGCGCGGACACACCTGTGGTCATGGGGATCCTAATGCTTGTGGCAGTTGCGGTAGTGGTTTTCCAGATCATCACAGATGTAATCTATGCCTGGCTGGATCCCCGTATCCGTTACGATTGACCCGGGCTTGTATAACATGGAACCATCTACATCGATTATTCCTTCGCTTACCCCGGATGACCTGGAAACCCCTCCCCTTGGGTTAGGTCAACTTGCCTGGCGGCGCTTCCGTCGGCACAGGCCGGCCATCTTTGGAGTAATCGTGCTGCTGCTGCTTTTCCTTTATGCATTCAGCGGAGGCTTCTTTGTTACAGAAAAATACGCCAATTTTACCGATACCTCCCGCCGCCTGCTCTCCCCTTCGGCAGCGCACCCATTTGGGACCGATACGATCGGTCGTGATGTGCTGGCACGTTCCATTTATGGCGGGCAAATCTCACTGCTCATCGGTTTAACGGCAGTTACTGTTGAGACGATTTTGGGTATCCTGGTTGGAGCGTTGGCAGGATATTATGGCGGTGTGATTGACAGCGTTTTGATGCGCATCACAGAGGCCATGTTGAACATTCCCGAGATCTTTCTGCTCATAGTCATGGCTAAATTTTTTGGCGGGAAGATCCCAGAAGTCGATATTCTCGGGCGTTCCTACAGCGGAAGCGTGGTCGTCATCGTGGTCATTATTGGTCTGACTTCATGGATGTATCTGGCACGCATCGTCCGTGCTGAGTTCCTCTCCTTGAAAGAAAATGAGTTTGTGTTGGCGGCACGTGCGACAGGCACGAAGAATCTTGATATCATTTTTCGCCATATTCTGCCAAACAGTATTGCCCCAATCATTGTATCTGCCACCCTCGGTGTAGCCAACGCAATCTTGGCTGAAGCGTATATCAGCTTCCTGGGACTGGGTGTACAGCCACCTACCGCGACATGGGGCAATATGTTAGATGGAGCAAATAACTATCTCGACACTGCCCCCTGGCTTTGGTTTTTCCCGGGTCTGCTTATCCTCCTGACCGTATTGAGCATCAACTTCCTGGGTGATGGCTTGCGGGATGCTCTTGACCCTCGTAGTCGTGCAGTGTAATCGCCATGCCAATCTTGCTGGAAGTCACCGACCTCATGACCCGGTTTCACACCGCTGAAGGAACTGTCTATGCGGTTAACGGAGTTTCATTCTCAATCGAGGAGGGGGAGACGGTTGCAGTCGTCGGCGAAAGTGGTTGCGGAAAATCCGTCACCATGATGTCGGTCCTTAGGCTGATTCCCATTCCACCAGGTGAAATTGCCGGCGGCACGGCGTGTTATCGCGGTGTGGACCTGTTCAAAAAAACCGAAGCTGAAATGGAACTGGTGCGCGGCAAGGAAATCGCAATGGTATTCCAGGACCCGATGACCTCCTTGAATCCGGTCTTAACCATCGGGAGGCAAATCACTGAGACGCTGATCCGCCATGAATTTTTGGAGAAAAAGGATGCTGAACTCAAGGCGATTAATCTTCTCGAAAAGGTGGGCATCCCGGAACCTATCCGCCGCTTGGGGGACTACCCGCACCAGTTCTCGGGAGGAATGCGACAGCGTGTCATGATCGCCATGGCATTGGCCTGCACTCCGAGCCTACTTATTGCTGATGAGCCTACCACAGCACTGGATGTGACAATCCAGGCACAAATCATGGAACTGGTTCTATCGCTGCGCGACCAACTACATATGGCTGTCATCTGGATCACGCACGATTTGGGTGTAGTTGCGGGACTTGCCAGGCGTGTGCTGGTCATGTATGCCGGGTATATTGTTGAAGAAGCCGATGTGGAGGATCTATATTCCAAACCGCGTCATCCATATACGCTGGCTTTGCTTCAGGCGTTGCCTCGCGTCGATCGCCGACGGGATGCACATGATCATCGCCTTAAATCCATACCCGGTTCGCCTCCCAGCCTGCTGATGGAACCACATGGATGCCCATTTGTTATACGCTGCGAGTATGCCGAGGATAGATGCAAAACGGAAAACCCACCCTTGAGGACAATTGGGATGAACCATCGCATCGCTTGCTGGGTGGATATTGATGAAGAGACTTCCAGATGAGCGAACAAACTCCCATCGTTGTCGTGAAAAACCTAGTCAAGCATTTCCCCGTAACGCGAGGAATTGTGTTTCAGCATAAAATCGGTGCGGTTCGCGCCGTGGATGGTATCTCTTTAACCATCGGAGAAGGTGAAACGCTCGGCTTGGTGGGGGAATCGGGTTGCGGAAAGACTACCGCGGGGCGGACCCTTCTCGGGCTTTATGTTGCCACTTCGGGGGAAGTTATCATTGACGGACATAACGTACGCAAGGCGCATGGGGATGAAATGCTACTCATCCGGCGTACTGCTCAGATAATTTTTCAAGATCCATATGCCTCACTCAATCCCCGCTGGACGGTCAATGCCATAGTCAGTGAACCAATGCGCGTACACCACCTGTTAAGTGGCTCAGAACGGACGGAACGAGTTGTAGAGCTGATGCATTTGGTGGGACTAAGCGGACGGCTGGTCAACAGATTCCCACACGAATTTTCTGGTGGACAACGTCAGCGCATTGGAATTGCCCGCGCCCTGGCATCCAATCCCAAGTTCATCGTCTGCGACGAACCGATTTCCGCGTTGGATGTCTCCATCCAGGCACAGGTGGTCAACCTGCTGGAAGATCTGCAAGACCAATTCAGACTGACCTACCTATTTATTGCGCATGACCTGAGTATGGTACGCCATATCTGCGATCGGGTGGCGGTAATGTACCTGGGGATTATTGTTGAACTGGGTGAACGTAATGAACTATATGAGCACCCGCTACACCCATATACGACTGCTCTTCTATCCGCTGTTCCGATCCCGGATCCGATGAAAGACCGGCTGCGCAAACGGATCATCCTTCCGGGAGATGTTCCCAGTCCCATTGACCCACCATCAGGCTGCCGTTTCCACCCTCGTTGCCCGATTGCTGATGAGAATTGCAGCCGAGTGGTCCCAGAGTGGCGTCTCGCAGCACCATCCCATTGGGTTGCTTGCCATAAAGTTTGATAGAATGGATAGCCATGATTGACCTTGGGGCTTTGTTGCGCGTTCCGTGTGTTGAAGTTGAAATGGGCTTCGATGTTTCACCTGACGGTGAACACGCAGCCTTTTCTTGGAATCCCGATGGACGCTGGGAGATCTATGAAATTTCTCTGGCCGACAAGTCAGAGCCATCCAAAATTTCCAGTGGACCTGGAGGGAAATTTCACCCGCAGTATTCTCCTGATGGAACCAAGCTGGCATATATTGTAGATGTCGAAGGAGGGGAAGCTTACCATTTAATCGTTCAAGATCTTGCCACTGGCGATTTGCACGATCTAACGCCTGATTTGGAATGGTCCTTGCAAGCCAATTTCTGCTGGTCACCGGATGGGAATTCCATCGCCTTTATTTCTGATCAATCGGGGCAATTTAATGTTTACTGCATTTCTTCCAATGGTGGAGAAACCCGGCTTATTTTTGACTGCGGGTACCCAGCCTGGAAAGTGTGGTGGTCACCAAATGGTCTCTGGCTGGCGGTGACTGTGGAGGCTGGCGGGATAGATTATGACACATATATAGTTCCGTCCAATGGTAAAGGGAATATTACCCAGATTCTCATTGATGATAAGCCGATAGATGCCGGGCAGGCTTCCTGGTCACCCGATTCCAGGTCCCTTGCATTTACATCTGAAGCATACGGATTCAACAATATTGGTATCTATGATCTGACTACAGGCGGTGTCCAATGGATTACAAATGGTGACGGGGAAAAACAATACCCGGCATGGTCTCCAGATGGGTCACGACTGACGTACGTCCTTAATCGAGGCACAATCTCCTGGTTGGTAATCCAAAAAATTGGTGAATCTCCCCTGATGTATCAAGTTGAAAACGGGGTACATTATCTACCTCATTTCACACCCGATGGCGACCGTGTCATCTTTGCATTTGACAACCCAAGTCATCCGGATGATTTATGGTCTTTAACGTTGAAAGATGGAAATTTCACACAATTGACACATTCTATGCCGGATGATCTGGCAGGAGTCCAATTTTATAAGCCAGACGAAATCTTTTATCCCGGGATGGATGGGACGCCCATTCCGGCATTATTGTTCAGACCGCCAACTGAAAAGCCAGGTCCTGCGATCGTTCTGATCCATGGAGGACCGGATTGGTTTTTCGAAATGACCTGGTACCCGCTCATGGCACATATGGCATCTCGAGGGTGGGTTGTACTGGCACCCAATTACCGGGGATCAACAGGTTACGGGCGGGTGTGGCAGGAAGCCAGCAGGTTTGACTTTGGCGGAGTGGATAATGATGACGTGGTTGCCGGGGCACACTTTCTCGTAAAGAATAACCTGGCAGATCCCAAAAGAATTGGCATCACCGGACGGAGCCATGGAGGTTATCTCACCATGACCTGTCTGACAAAATATCCCGATATATGGGCGACCGGATCTGCAGTTGTACCATATATCAATTGGTTCACCAATCACGAATTAATACGCCCCGATCTCCAGCATTGGGATTATGAAAATTTTGGTGATCCAATTAAAGATCACGATCTGTGGGTCGAACGATCCCCATATTTTTTTCTAGACAAGATTTCAGCACCCGTTCAACTTATTGCCGGCCGACTGGACCAACGGTGCCCGGTCAGCGACTGTGTCGATGCACATAAATCCATGCATGAAATGGGCAAGACGGTGGAGTTGTTGATTTACGAAGATGAGGGACACACTTTTCTTAAAATGGAAAATGTGCAGGATTCTGAGCAAGCGCGGGTAACCTTCCTGGCAAAATACCTTGAAAATTAATTTCGGAGAAATACTATGATCCGCCTTTCTTATTTTGACGAGAATGAAATCAAGGCCATCCATCAGGGCAGTTTGCGGATTCTTTCTGAAACCGGCGTGAACCTAACTGAGAAAAAAAGCCGGGATCTTCTCATCGATGCGGGAGCCAAGGTAATTGAGAAGAGAGTATTGCTGCCGCCAGAACTAGTGGAGAAATGCATCACCCTGGCGGGAAAGAAAACGACCATCCGAGGTAGGAGTGGAGCAGTAAAAACACTTGGAGATGGAACTCTATATTTTCATAACCTTGGTGGCGCGCCAAACATATATGATGCGAAAAAAGGCACGCGTCGATTCGCAACTGTTCAAGATGTACGAGATTCAACCCGCCTCTTGGACGCCTTGGAAAACTGTCATACCGTCACACCCTTCTTTACTCCGACCGAGGTTCAAGGTGGGGTGATGTCATTAGCGATGTACCGGCACTCTCTTCCCAACACGGTAAAACCAGTGCAAGGTCCCGGTGTGCAAAATCCAACCGAGGTAAAATATGCGGTCAAAATGGCGGAGGTGATCGATACCCCTTCCGAAATTCTAACATTATCCGTTTCTCCAGTAAGCCCGCTAACGATTCCAGACCACGAGGCTGAGGCGATCATGGAAATTGCCCGGGGTGGAATTGCTTTCGCTCCATTGCCATGCCCAACTGCCGGGACAACCGCGCCGTTCTCCATTGCCGGGGCCATAACCCAGCAAAACGCAGAGGTACTGGCAGCATTAGTCCTGGCAGAGCTCGTTCATCCAGGGCTGCCAATAATATACTGCGGGAGGCTTGCGATGATGGAACCCCGTACAGGGATTTCGGTCTGGGGAGGGGTGGAAATGGGACTGGCTTCCGCAGGGACAGTACAAATTGGTCATCATTACGGTCTTCCCGTCAATGTTTATGGTTTTTCCACCAACGCTCACACCTTGGACACCCAGAATGGTTTCGAACGGGCATTAAATGCTGCCATTCCGGCGTTGGCAGGCGCCGATGAATTATCTGGAATTGGCGAAATGGAGGCTGGCGTGATGGGATCATTGGCGCAAATGGTGGTGGATAATGAATTTGCGGGCAGCATTTTACGCCTCCGGAAAAGTGTGGCAACCGACCCGGATGCATTGGGAGTGGATGTCGTGGCATCAGTCATGTCTTCAACGCGCAATTTCCTGGGACAAAGGCATACAATGAAATACCTCAAGGCTGGTGAGGTATATATAACCAGAATGGCTGAACGCGGTACATGGGAGGGGTGGGAAACTGCGGGTAGAATTGGCATGGTTGAGCGGGCAAACGCGGAAGCCGAGCACATCCTGCGCGAACACAAAGTGCCTCCACTTGATCCAGCCCAGGAACGCGAACTTGATAATTTAATGACCGCTGCTGAAAAAGAATTGGCGAACTGATTCATAATCCAGAGCAGTCAAATAAACCTTAAAAGATGGTGACACATGCTTAATAGGGCAAGAGACCTGCAGGAGCAACTGAGCATTTGGAGGCGCGACTTCCATATGTACCCGGAACTCGGATTTCAGGAAACGCGAACCTCTGCGAAGGTGGCTGAAATCATGGAGGGGCTTGGTTATCGAGTTAGGAAGAACGTCGGACGAACCGGTGTGGTTGCGGAATTTGGCAGTGGGAGGCCCTTATTCGCCATTCGAGCCGATATGGATGCGCTCCGGATCCTAGAGACAAATCGTGTACCATATGCTTCCCAAAACACGGGTGTCATGCATGCCTGTGGACATGATAGTCATATGGCCATGGCGCTTGGAGCAGCAGTTTTGCTTTCCGGACAAAAATCCCCCGGAACGGTGCGATTTTTATTTCAACCTTCTGAAGAGATAGCTGATAGCGAGGGGGTAAGCGGAGCTCCGCGCATGATCCAGGATGGGGCGATGGAAGGTGTGGAATTAATTATTGCCCTGCATGTTGAACCGACTGCCCCAGTTGGTTCCATTCGGATAAAATCAGGTCCCGCTTCGGGGGGGGTGGATTCGTGGTTTGGGGAGATCATTGGGAAGGGGGCGCATGGAGCTCATCCTCACCAGTCTGTTGATCCGTTTTACCTCATGACGCAGGTGATCCCGGCGATCAATGCGATTGTTTCCCGACGGATAGATCCGTTTGATCCAGCAGTTGTGAGCGTTGGTTCCGTCCATGGTGGTTTCACCGAAAATGTTATTCCCGAAAAGGTCAGAATTACTGGTACGCTGCGATATACAAAGAAAAGTGTTCAGGAACGGATCCATGCAGAAATCAAGCGTGCCTTTGAAATTGCGCGCACATTAGGGGGTGATTATGAATTAAAAATTGAGATCGGATCTTCTCCGCTGTTCAATTCACCCCAGGCTTGCGAGCTAATTGCCAGCGCAGCCACCGAATTGCTCGGAAAGGAAAATCTTCTCCCATGGAAGGATGAATTAGGCGCAGAGGATTTTGGAAGTTTCCTTGAACACGCACCGGGGGCAATGTTTGCCCTGGGAACCATGAGCGAAAAATTCCAACGCCAGCTTCACAGCCCGGATTTCGACCTGGACGAAGCCTGTCTTCCGATCGGTGCTGCAGTGTTGGCAAAAACGGCTTTGAAATATTTTCAGAACAATAATTCTTAATGGCAATATTCCGATGGGCATGAGGAAAGCAAGCTCATTGTCCAAACTAAATATACTGAAGGAGTAAGAATGCACACCATGTTAAAATCTGCCACAAGAGAGGTCATTATCGGACTCGATCGACCCTTTGTGATCATCGGCGAGAAAATAAATCCCACTGGTCGTAAGAAGCTTGCTGCAGCCCTTTCCGAGGGCAACCTGGATTATGCCTGTCAACTGGCAAAAAACCAGGTTGCATGGGGAGCTGATGTCCTGGATATTAATGTTGGAGTTCCCGGGTTGGACGAAGAGGCGGTTGTAAAGAAACTTGTGGGATTACTCGCTGCTGAAGTTGATGTGCCATTTTGCTTGGATTCCGCGAACCCTAGGGTTTTGGCAGCTGGATTGGCAGCCACTCCAGGTAAACCCCTGATAAATTCGGTCAGTGGGGAAAAGAAGCGATTGGATACCATCCTGCCACTGGTCAAGGATCGAGGTGCAGCTGTTATAGGACTAACCATGGATGATAATGGCATACCCAAATCACCAGAGGAACGCATCGCTGTTGCAGATAAGATCATCGAAAAAGCTGCCAAATTAAGCATACCGGTCGAAGATATTATCATTGATCCATTGGTATTGACGATCGGTTCCGACAGCAAAGCCGCGCTGATAACACTCCAAACAGTGGAATTACTGCGCAAGGAATTTGGGGTAAACATCAATCTTGGAGCAAGCAATGTCTCCTTTGGTCTCCCCGATCGCCCGGTCATCAATCAAGTTTTCCTAACTCTAGCCATCCAGTTGGGCGCTACATGCTCCATCACCGACCCCTCAAAACTGGGAACACCTGTAAAAGCTGCTGACATGCTCTTGGGGAAGGATGATAATTCCATTCGCTACCTGAAATATTTCCGGGCGGCAGAGAAAATGAAAGCTTTGGAAAATGAAAAGCCTGGTTGAAAAACAATTAAGGTGATGGGAATCTAAGTTGAGCACATTTCGTGTAGCAAGCATTTAAAAAAACTATAGAAGGGATTTCTCTCACCAATGAATCCCTGACCCAAGCAACAGCTCATACAGCCCGAAACAAGTCAGTGCGATAGCTGAAATGCCAACAAGGGTCCGGATTATTCGCGGACCCAGATTCCTTGCCAGGGAAAACAGTAACATTATTCCTAATGTAACAAGAATCATTGTGGCGTAAAACCCGACCAGCAAGGCAATCCCGTGAGAGGGGGTTTCGCGCCACGCTTTTAATAACAAGGGTCCCATGATCAGACTCCAACCAATATATGGAGCGGGATTCAATAAATTCACCGTGGCTGCCTTTAGAAGAGTTTGATGGCTTGAATGAATTTGTGCAGCATTTTGAACAGCGAAATTCCGCCATGTCCTGTAAGCGCCGTATGCAAGGTAAAGGAGAAATAAACCTCCTGAAAATTGCAAAATTTGAATTAACCATGCAGGTATATGGATAAGGACAAAGATCACCAGGGCGATGATCGGTCCGTCGCTGATCAATGGTGCGAATGCCGCTGGAATGGAGCGCCGCCATCCGTTTGTCAAAGTCTGCAAGATAAGAAAGGTTTGTAAAGGGCCGGGCTGAACCGCTGCTCCAAATGCATAAGTCATTCCAAGAATTAAATATCCCAGCATATGTGGTTTCCTACCTAATGAAGCTGCAGTTGTCTGTCCGTTTTTTCTTTCAAATTAACTTATGGAAAAGTATAACATTGGCAAGGGAAATATATATACGACTGTTTGAATAAATAAAGGATAAGTCGCCTGATGAGTCTAATTTGAAAACCATATAAATTGGAATTTAAATTCACGCCTCTAGAGTTCAGGAATACGCTCATAATTAAAAAGTTGTCTGTAATATAATATATTGATTTAAAGCAAGACTTTCCATGATTTGACCATACTGACTTTCTATAAGGAATTGTTTAGCCTGTCAAGGATTTAACTGACTCCTAAATTTAAATTTTCACCGCTGGTGTAACCCAAAATAATTTATTCCTTTTTTAGACGACGATCCTACCAGGCAGGGACTTGCCCGAGGTTTACAAAAAAATATCCTCTGTGGCAAAGGATTCAATCTGATAAATACCACTTGTATCATATCTGTCTTTCTTGCATCTATCCTTTGAGGTTATTCCGAGGCCATTGTGGTAAAAATGAACGGATCAAACGAACCAAACCCCAAATCGAAACATGTAAGCCTTCTTATCCTCGGGGCTGGACCGGCAGGTTTGTCAGCTGCCATTTATGCCGCACGAGCAGACCTGCAGCCGATTGTACTAACCGGGCTTCAATTGGGAGGCCAGGTTTCCCTAACAAATACAATTGAGAATTATCCAGGTTTTCCCGAGGGGGTCGGTGGTTTGGAATTAGGGGAATTATTCCAAAAACAAGCCGAACGTTTCGGTGCGACCATTGAATACGATTCTGCCCAAAACGTGGATTTATCATCCAGCCCTTTTATTATTGGCACTGATAATTACGAATATAAATCTGACGCCCTAATCATCGCTACCGGGGCAAATCCCAACCCGCTCAATGTTCCAGGAGAGAAAGAACTTACCGGGAGAGGGGTATCTTATTGTGCCACTTGTGATGGGTGGTTTTTTAAAGACAAAGAAGTGGCCGTGGTGGGCGGCGGGGACTCTGCCCTGGAAGAAGCGCTATTCCTTACCCGGTATGCCAAAAAAGTCACGATAATTCACCGCAGGAATACTTTACGCGCTGGCGCGATCCTTCAAAAGCGTGCCCAGGAAAATCCCAAGATCGAATTTATTTGGAATTCGGTTGTCACCGAAATAACCGGTTCGGGAAAGGTGGACTCACTGGTACTTGAAAACAATCAGAATGGCAAAAAAACCAAGTTCCACACCGATGGCTTGTTTATATTTATCGGGCACACCCCGAACACCCAATTATTCACTGGTCAACTAGAGATGAACGATGGGTACATTAACGTAGATGCTCGAATGCGTACCAGCGTTCAGGGAGTATTTGCAGCTGGTGAGTCTGCCGACCCCCATTTCAAGCAAGTCAGCACCTCGGCAGGCATGGGGGTTGCAGCAGCCATTGAAGCTACACGTTTCCTTGAACGAGAAGCAGGTAAATAAATCGAATATGTAAAATCCACGATAAGTCAGCAATGTTAGTATCCCTTTGTTGAAGGAGAATTTATGAGCGCCAAAATTTCCATAATAGGAGCTGGCATGACCGGCTCGACCACAGCACACTGGCTGGCAGAACGGGAAATAGCCGACCTGGTGCTTGTGGATATTGTTGAAGGGCTGCCCCAAGGGAAGGCACTCGATTTGTTTGAATCATTGCCCGTCATTGGCAAGGACGTTTCCGTTGTGGGGAGCAACGATTTCGAAGCAACCTCAAGATCGGATATCGTGGTCATCACTGCCGGCATCCCGCGCAAGCCGGGAATGAGCCGTGAAGATTTACTAACGACCAACGCCAAGATCGTCGGTGACGCGACCACCAACGCTTTAAAATACTCACCAGAGGCGCTGTTCATAATTTTAACAAACCCTCTGGATACAATGGCATACCTGGCAATGAAAACTGGCAGGCTGCCGCGTGAGCGGATCATTGGTCAGGCTGGAATTTTGGATTCGGCCCGGATGCGCGCATTTGTCGCCCTGGAAACAGGTGTCAGTGTGGAAAACATCGCTTGTTATGTCCTCGGCGGCCATGGGGATGAAATGGTTCCCTTAACCGGAAGGTCTAACATAGGTGGCGTTTCCTTGCGAGAGTACCTTCCCGGCGATAAACTGGAGGCAATTGTTACCCGTACCAGGAAGGGAGGGGGTGAGATTGTTGGACTGCTTAAAACTGGATCCGCGTATTATGCTCCAGCCGCAGCCGTGGCTCAGATGGCTGAGGCAATCCTGAAGGATAAGCATTTGATTGTTCCCGCGTCTGCATACTTGACAGGGGAATATGGATTGAAGGATATTTTCTTTGGAGTGCCAGTTCAGTTAGGTCGCTCAGGCTTGGAAAAAATCATTGAATATAAACTAGAACCCGAGGAGACCGCTGCACTTGAAAAATCAGCCTTGGCAGTAAAGGAAAGTATTAGCATATTACAGTCTCTGGTTAAAATCTAAACTGGTTGGGAATTTCCCAAATCGATATCTGAATGAGGTCTCAGGATGATTTTATTCGATAAACTCTCTGCTGAAATTCCCGGATGGCGGGAGCGCGTTAAAACCCTGGTCAAGGACCATGGGACAACAGTCATCGATCAGGTGACAATCGAACAGGTATTCGGCGGGATGCGCGATATCAAATCTTTGGTCAGTGACATTTCATACGTCGATCCGGCCGAGGGTATCCGGCTGCGGGGGTACTCAATCCCGGAAGTACTAAAATTGCTGCCAAAACCGAAAGGAGCTGAAATGCCCTTTGTAGGCGGTCTGTATTATTTGCTGCTTGTGGGGGAATTACCCACGGAGACGCAAGCGCTGGCAGTGGAGGAAGAATGGAAAGCCAGGAGCGCAATCCCAAAAAATATTTTGAACTGCCTGGAATCGAACGAAGTACTGACCCACCCGATGACCTTGCTTTCCCAGGCAGTACTGGGTCTGCAGCCTGGATCGCGTTTTTCCCGGCAGTATCACGAAGGAATTAAAAAAGACGAGCTGTGGATGTCAATGTTGGAAGACAGTCTAGAACTTACAGCCAAACTTCCAGTGCTTGCCGCCCATATCTATAATAGAAAATACCGTAAAGGTCAAATTCCTGAAGTAGATCCAAGTCTTGACATGGGCGCGAATTTCGCACAAATGATCGGAGTGGAAGACAAGACATACCAGGATGTAGCGCGACTTTATTTCATCCTGCACTCTGACCACGAATTGGGAAACGTGAGTGCCCATGTCACACACCTTGTCGCTTCATCGCTCTCTGACATCTACTTCGCTTTCTCGGCTGGATTAAATGGGTTGGCTGGACCACTCCATGGCCTGGCAAATCAAGAATGTCTTGGCTGGCTGCTCAATGTTCACAAGGAATTTGGAAATGTGCCTTCAACTGAACAGCTTCGGGAATATGCCTGGAACTGGCTGAATAGCGGACGAGTCATCCCGGGATATGGTCATGCAGTGCTGCGCGTCCCAGACCCACGCTTCACCGCTCAACTTGAATTTGCCTTGAAGCATTTTCCTGAGGATGAAATCCTGCGGCTTGCGGTGATGGTTTATGATATTGTTCCAAAAGTACTAAAAGAACAGGGAAAAGCCAAGAATCCCTCTCCCAATGTGGATGCCATTTCCGGTACCCTGCAATATCATTATGGAGTACGCGAATTTGACTTCTACACGGTACTCTTTGGGGTGGGTCGCTCCCTTGGCGTTACTGCAAATGCAGTTTGGGCGCGTGCATTGGGTCAACCCATTGAACGACCGAAATCTCTGACAACATCAATGCTGGAAGAACTGGCCAAAAAGCAATAAATATTCTTCCAAAGCTGAAAAACTATTCAGGTAAATGAAAACTTCCGAGACAATCGATCTCGGAAGTTTTTTGATGCAGATGATACTCAATGATCGTGATTGGTGAGATTAAGTTACAGGATGTCGGTTGGCAGCATACCTTGCAAGGTCAGGGGTGGAGCGCTCATATTCCTGGTTCATAAGCTGGGATGATATGATGAAATCTGCCGTGGACCGGTTGCATGCAGTTGGGATGTTGTAGAGAACTGCCAGGCGTAATAACGCCTTTATGTCCGGATCGTGAGGTTGTGGTTCAAGAGCATCCCAGAAGAAGATGAGCATGTCAATCCTGTTTTTGGCGATTGCTGCACCGACCTGCTGATCACCACCCAGAGGTCCGGAAACAAAACGAGCGATAGGGAGATCCAGCTCCCTTGAGAGCAAATCTCCTGTTGTCCCGGTAGCAAGCAGGAAATGGTTCGATAATGTCCCGCGGTTGAAACGGGCCCAGGCTAACAAGTCAACCTTTTTATTGTCGTGCGCCACGAGGGCAATGCGTTTTCGTTTCGCAATCACTTTCATCGTGAACCGTCCTTATGGTTTGATGGCTCGGGTTGCCAAGTAAGTAGGGTGATACCTGCTGAGTGGAGAGTCCGGGCAAATATCTTCATAGAAACCAGTTATCGAGAAACCAGCATCGATCTGACCAGCGATAAGATCCGTTAAGCTGTGACCAAACTCAAGTGGTATTCCCTCCTCGATGCAAATTTCCAATTCTTCAGGTTTCAAATCTTTTAAATCAGAATATGGAATTGAATATTTTACTTGCAGGGATTCCTGTTCATCGGCATGCGTACCGAACATATAATATATGGGATTTGCCAGACCTGCAAGCAGCAAGCCTGAATGCCGTAGGACACGGAATGCTTCCTGCCATACGGGCCGAACTTCCGGGCAGAAAACATTGGATACAGGGTGGAAGACCAGATCGTAAGATGCGTCTGCAAACTCAGAAAGGTCGCGCATATCTCCCTCGACGGTGCGAATATTCAGTCCTTCGCGCTGGGCAACCATGATATCACGCTCCAGTTGAGCTGGTGAATTGTCGAAAATTGTCACATTTGCTCCAAGGGCGGCGAAAATAGGCCCCTGTTGCCCCCCACCACAGGCTAACCCAAGCAGGTTCAATCCTTGAAATGGGGGAAACCAGTCAGATGGTACGGGTTTTGTTTCTGTCAGGAGAACGGTAAATATTCCCTTCCGAGCGGCGGCAATCGTCGGCTGATCAACGGGGATCGTAAATTTATTGTTTTTTTCCACTTCCAGACCCCATGCATATCGATTGTATTCACGAATATTGAAGTTGGCTTTGGGCATATCCGTCTCCTGGGAATATTATAATCCGGCGAAAAAAAACCCTGCGATGATTCTCGCAGGGTTTTTTCAATTAAACAAACCTTACCTAGTTGGGGTGGCCAATGATCCGGCACCACTCCAACCGAAAACACGCATTGCGGATGCCGCACCTGCAGATGACCAAATCGGGTTTCCCTGATCGTCTGTGCCAGATTGGCGAACTGCAACCACCCACCATTGCATGATGGAAGTACTATTTTCTTGAGAGCGGAAGGTTACCGGGACAACGAATTTAGTGTCGGTGACGTATTGCGTCAACTTGCGCCCGGTCCCACCGGTTAATACTTCAATTGTTACCTGATAACGTTCATTTTCCCGCAGCACTCCAACAGATGCCCATTGCAAAGTAACCGTATCCGTTGCCAGGGTAAATGTATCTCCATTTGCAGGCAATAGCAGATTGGGTGCGGGATACGGAGGTGGAATTGTGGCAGTCGGTGATGGACCTGGTGTTGCAGCACGCATGCAAAGGGGGATAATTAATTTCGTATCTGTGAAAACGTTATCCGTACTCAGCCCGTTCCATTCCTTGATTGCAGTCATCGAGACGTTATAACTGTTGGCAATCGTGCTGAGAGTGTCGTTGGCTTGCACTGTATATACCGCTGTTTGGCAGGCAGCGCGGGTTGCCGCCGCTGATTCCAACGTAGCTGTAGCAGCCGGGGGAGGTGTTGCTGTGGGGCGAGGGACCTTGATCTTTTGACCGATCTGCAGGTCTGTGCAGTTGCTATTTAAACTATTCAAACTTACGATAGCTGATACTGAAGATCCGTATAAGCTGGCTATGGAAATGCACGAGTCTCCGCTCTTGACCGTATATTCTATTGGAGGTTCGGGTGTTAACGTGGGCGTATCCGTGGGAACTAGAGTTTCAGTTAGGGTAGGGGTGATACTGGCAGTTGCAGTTGAACTGGGGATCGGTGTACTATCCGGTAGTTTACCTGTCCCTTTCAAGGTCACATATAACGCGAGGGCACCAATAATAAGAAAGATTGCAAGAAGGCCCAGGGCAATCGGAAGACTCAAAGTTACTTCAGGAATCCGTGCTGCCTGGATTGTTTTCTCAGATTTTGCTTTTGGTTTTTGGATGGCTTGGAATTCATTTCCACAAACAACGCACCTGGTCGCGTTTTCAGCCAGCCGCGTCCCACAGGTGGGACAGAGTTTCGTCGTACTGCTCTCAGGACTCATAGTTTGGGGATTATACCATGTGAGAATTAGGTGAATAAAATCCAGCATTAATGAGAATTGCGCATAGGAATATTATTCAAAAGAATGATTTTCTCGATTATCCAGATTGTTTTCAAGAAATTACGAGGTTTTGGGTGCGTTATAATGTCACAGTCATGGATAAAAACATATCTCTTTACAAAACCATGCTATTAATCCGCCGTTTTGAAGAACGTGTTTTATCAGAGTTCTCCGCCGGCAAACTGGTCGGCACAACCCATGTTTATATAGGTCAAGAAGCAGATGCTGCAGGTATATTTTCAGTCATCGACTCAGAGGATGTGATTTTCAGCAATCATCGAGGTCACGGTCACTTCCTGGCATATGGAGGAGATCCATACCGTCTTGCAGCTGAATTGATGGGCAAGACAACAGGACTGGTGGGAGGACGGGGAGGCAGTCAGCATGTCCAATGGCGGAATTTTTACTCAAATGGAATCCAGGGGGGAATCACGCCTGTGTCGACCGGAATGGCACTGGCTGAAAAGATCCACAAATCAGGGAAAATAGTGTTGGCATTCATTGGCGACGGGACGCTCGGTGAAGGTGTCCTCTACGAAAGCCTGAACATAGCGGCACTCTGGAAGCTTCCGATTTTATTTGTCCTCGAAGACAATCATTATGCACAGACGACACCGGTAGAAAAAGGGGTATCTGGCTCCATGTCAGCCAGGTTTGAAGCATTCGGGATTCGAGTTTGGGAGAGAGACACCACCGACGTGCTGGAAATTCAATTTGCAACAAACGAATCGATTCGCTCGGTTCGCACCTTAATTGAACCAGCGGGATTAATTTTGCATACCCATCGTTTCTCAGCCCACAGCAAAGGGGATGATTTACGCTCATCCGAGGAACTCGCCCGGATACATCAATTTGACCCCCTGTTGATCCAGGTCGCCCGGTTATCCTCGCTGGAATCCACAAAAATTGAATCAGAGGTTACCGCAGTCATTAATAATGCGTTTAAACGGGCAGAAGCTGACCCGTACCCAGAGCTGAAGCAAGAGACCCAATGACCACTGTATTAGAGTGTCTAAATGGAGCCCTGGACGCTGCGATGGAATCAGACCCGAGCATTTATTTGCTCGGCGAAGACATACTGGATCCATACGGAGGCGCCTTCAAAGTAACCCGCGGGCTGTCTGAAAAATTCCCCAATCGTGTTCTGACCACTCCAATCTCCGAGGCAGCAATTGTGGGAATTGCGAGCGGGATGGCCATGCGTGGCTTGCGCCCGATTGTCGAGATCATGTTCGGAGATTTTATTACCCTTTGTGCCGACCAGTTGGTCAATCACACTTCCAAATTTCGCTGGATGTATAATGACCAGGTCAGGGTTCCGATTGTGGTGCGTTCACCAATGGGGGGTCGCCGTGGTTATGGACCCACCCACAGCCAATCCCTGGAAAAGATGTTCATGGGTGTACCGGGGCTTAAAGTCGTGGCTCCGAATACTCTAGGTGATCCGGCAAAATTGCTGACCGCAGCAATCGCAGATAACGACCCGGTCCTATTCATAGAACATAAAATGTTATACAACCGATCACTGCAAACACCGGGGGAAGGGGACTTGATCGATTTTCAACTTGTAGGTTCCGGAGGGTATTATCCCTGCCACATATTACGCTCGGGAGCAAACCCTCAAGCGACCATCGCTTGTTATGGCTATAATTTCGAATTGGTTAGAGCGGCTGCTCTTGAACTGCTAATCGAGCACGAGATCTTCACAGAAATATTCATTTTCTCCCAACTCAGCCCCTTTAACCTTGAACTCCTTATCCAATCCTTGTTGAAGACCAGGAATCTTCTCAGTGTTGAAGAAGGAACATTGTCCATGGGATGGGGTGCGGAAATTATTGCCCGAGTCGCTGAAAACATGGTTGGAATAAAGGCAAAACGGGTAGCTGCCCTAGATTTACCAATTGCCACCTCCAAAAACCTGGAAGAAAATATCCTCCCATCGATCAAGGATATTGTCAATGCAGCAATCTCCCTTGTTACAAAACCTTTCGCATAGATTTATCTCCAAATTAAAGTTGAGACGAATATGATCAAATCAGAAATTCTTGTCCCACTGCTTAATTCCAATGAACCTGAAGCACGGTTGGTTAGAATCCATGTTAAGGAAGGAAAAAGGGTGAGCAAAGGCACCCTTCTATTTACCATCGAGACAACAAAGGCAACCTCTGACATAGAGTCCCCGGAATCTGGTTACCTGAGACTTTTATCAAAAGAAGGGGATATATTAAATGTAGGGGACAGGTTGGCAGTAATTACTAAAACTATGGAGGAATCCGTTGAAATTCAACATTCATCAATTAATTCCATACCCGATCCTGAATCCCATCGAATTACCAAGCCCGCACGCATTTTGGCCCAGACTCTTTGTGTTGACTTGTCATCCCTGCCCAAGGATCAACTGCTGACTGTGGAAGTTATCCGTAAATATGCGAAGGATATGGAACTCCCTCTCAGGAAACTTCCCCCTTCAAACAAACCATACATTCTTATTTATGGTGCAGGTGGACATTCAAAATCGATCATAGAACTGATTTTACAAAACAACACTCACACCATTGCTGGGATAGTGGATGACGATATAAGATTGAAAGGAAATCAAGTGCTCGGGAACACGGTTTTAGGAACCCGTGAGGTTCTTCCACTGCTTTTCGAACAGGGGATTATTCTGGCGGCAAATGGGGTTGGAGGCATCATTGACATTTCAGTGCGGGTTAAGGTGTTTGATCTGCTCGAAAAAACAGGCTTCGTGTTCCCCGCTTTGATCCACCCAAGGGCAACTGTTGAACCCAGCGCGAAAGTGGGGGAAGGAGTCCAGGTATTTGCTAATGCATATATTGGTTCGGAAACGACCCTAAATCACAGATGCATGATTAATACAAATGCAGTGATATCACATGATTGCGAAATTGGATCATACTCGCATGTCTCCCCCGGGGCTCTTTTAGCAGGACATGTCCGGGTAGGCGAAGGAACACTGATCGGCATGGGGGTTACCACAACAATCGGAGCTCGAATTGGATCCGGGGTCCGCATTGGAAATGGAGCAATCATTTTGGCGGATGTACCGGACAAAATGGTGATTCAAGCTGGCCGATATTGGGTGGGAAAGTCGGAATGAATAATGGCAAATGGTAATAGTCCACCCAACCGGGGGATATATAGCCAAAAAAATTCCAAACAGGATGTGGCGGAATTTTAGATGTTGAGATCACATATGGGATATTATAAAATTCCCGATATTATTGATCGCCAGCTGTGATTCGGGGACATATGGCGCAAAGGCTTGAAAAACATGCCACATCCCCGGCCAGGTTTCCAAAGTTATATTCACACCAGCATGATGAGCTTTTTGTTCCAACCGGGAGGAATCGTCGAATAATATTTCTTCCGTCCCAACTTGAATAAAAGTGGGAGGAAGTCCATGAAGGTCAGCGAAGATGGGGGATATATATGGGTGGGTTAAAGAATGTCCGTTGGCATATGCTTCGACCAACCAACCATGATCTTTGAACTCAAGAAGTGGATCACGTTTTGCGCGAGAATGGACGGAGTCGCCTGAGAATGTGAGATCGGTCCATGGAGATAAAAGGAAAAGTCCCCCTGGCATATTTTCATGCCTGTCACGCAAGGCTAAAGCAGTGGCGAGAGTTAAGCCACCCCCTGCAGAGTCACCCCCTATGATGATGTGGTCGGGAGAGTAGTTTTTTGACAGGAGCCATTGGTAAGCTGCCAATGAATCGTCCAGTGCTGAAGGAAAAGGGTATTCAGGAGCGAGGCGGTAGTCGATGAGGAGCAGGCGCGCTTTGCTTGCTTGGGCTATTTTTCCCGCAAGCCCGCGGTGAGTGGCAGGGGAACAAATGACATAAGCTCCCCCATGAAGGTACAGGATGGCATGCCCAGGTATTGCATTGTCTGGTTCGAGCCAATCAGCGGGAATCCCATTGGCAGAAACACTCTTTTGACAGACTTCCCGGGGAACCCTGATAGCGCGCCTGGCTGCTGAATCAAATTGCCGGCGTCGGGCTTCTAACGGGAGATCACCAATAAGTGCGTCTTTGGTTTCACGCATAATGCGCTGAACAATGCGGCTGCGAAAACTGGGCATGAGGATCCTATTACCGGAATGGTTATTAGGCAATCACATCTTTCTTTCAATGATGTTCCCGGGCAACTAGAAGTTGTAAGTTATTCCTCGGACTTGGGACTAATATTTGATCATCGAAGAACCAGCGTTAGGGGTTGGTTTCTGAGCGTTTCACGAGGTTCATTATTGTGGTTTTTTCAACTCCGACTTACGGGCATCGTCTATGGCAACCTTGATCTGGTCGATGTGCGAAATAGTATGAGATTCCACTTCGAGCAATTGTGCTGCTGAAAGGAAGTAACTGGCCTTCCGTGTCACGAAAGATTTGGGAAGGGAGGTCAAGAAGGCAACCATTTCGACAGAAAGGCGCTGCAATTCATCCAGCATGCACCTCGCTGAACCATAAGCTTTTACCGTGGCATTGATATGGGAAGACAGGTTGCCTCCCCAATCATCAGCCAGGCGTTCGTAACCGCCAACCGAATCATCCAAGTTGTTGATCCAGATGCGCTCGGTTTGAATAAGATGTGCCAGGGTTTGTTTGGCGTTCCATTCCCCTGGAGCCGGTTGATGATCCGCTTCTGCCTCGCTAACATCTTTGAAACAGGTTTCCAGTAAATTTAGGGAATCATCATATATTCGACGAACTTTCCTGGCCAGCACCTTCGGGTTCCAAGGTGTTTTCGGAACTGGTCTTTTAGATAGTTCCATGAGAACGGACTTTTTTATCGGACCTCTATAGAAGAGAACCTTGACCTTATCTCCGCCTTTCTTCCCTCCCAGTGCTGCCACGAAACTGCCATAATCATTAGTTATTGGCTTCCCGTCCAACTCAACAATCAAATCATCTTTGCACAGACCAGCGGCATGAGCACCCATCCCCGGTCGGACTTCGTCGAGACGCGCACCCTGGATGACGGGTATATTCATTCTTTTGGCGATTTCCGGGTTGAAGTCGCTGATAGTTATTCCCAGCATCGGGCGATCAAATGTCCGCCGATCCAATCCAGTTTCAAGAACTGACGCAAGATTGGGAAGCGTGGCATCCCACTGTGTCTTGAATCCCTGGGCTCTCTGTTTCCATTCATCACCCTCCGGGACTACATGTTTTAGAGTTACCAGCGTGCCAGCCTCCCTGGGATTCAAGGTGATTGTTACTTCTGAAGCTGAGGGATCAAACCGCGCCAACCACTTAAACGTTATGGATACATTTTCCACCAATTGAATATATTCTCCCGCAGAGTAAAAGTCGCCATGCCACCACAGGTACATGCGACCGCCCGGACGTGGGGCCACCGTGGCATAATCGCACAGCCATTCATGAAGCGCTGTTGCATGGGTCAGGGCATAATAGATCTGAGCAGGGGAGGCTTTGACCATCTGCTTTGATGTAACCGTGGTAGACATGATCACCTTCTTTCAATAAATAATGGGAGGAGTTTTAGATTCATGAAAATTACTCTGAGATGCCATCAGTGTGTGATCGGGAAATATTAGTTTAATAGCAATGTTCCATGCTGAATAATTCAAATTCTGAATGTCCATTTCATTATTTAGTTCATCACCACGACTAACATTTTAATACAAACTAGTGTTGCCGATCCATTTGTGGATAAATTCTTATGACTGGAATATCACAAACATGGAACTGAAATTACTCGACCCTCACATTTTACATCAAAATAAATTTCGAAGTACAATGGAGTCCATGATTGACGTTTCCAAATTCGAATCCCACCTTGAACGGAAAGAGTTAAAGATTTTCCAAAGCCTGTCGAGTCCTGCAGATATACAAGCTTACCTGGATGGCATCCCCTATATTGCGGAAGAACTCGATCGATCACCACTTAGGGTCTTGGAAGACGGACAAGCTCATTGTCTGGATGGAGGTATATTTGCCGCACTGGCTTTAGCGCGACTCGGTCAACGTCCGCTCATCATGGATCTCGTACCCGATCCTGGAGAAGATGACGATCACATTCTTGCCTTATTCCAGAATCGCGGAACCTGGGGCTGCATCGCCAAATCGAACTATGCCTTCCTGCGTTACCGGGAACCGGTCTACCGTAACTTCAGGGAATTGGCAATGACGTATTTTGAAAGTTATACCAGCAATGAGAGACATAAAACGTTACGCGGCTACACCCGCCCCCTCGATTTATCATCTTTTCCACCGGAGTGGATGTGGAGTGAACAAGGGATCGCAAAAATTTCCAAACGTCTTTACAAAAGGAAACCAATCCACCTAATTTCTCCGGAAGCTTCCCACAGCCTATCTATTGCTGATGATCGATTCTATATGGCAAATACGCTTGGTACAAATTTTGAATGGGTTTTTGGTATCCGTAAGAATCACTAGCATTTTCCTGAGAAGAAAGAAAAATCTTCTCAATCCAGATAATTCCCCAGGATATTTCAAGCAGCCTGCCGGAGATTCCAAAGCGGGCATGATTAAGAACTCAAATCTAAAATCTTCCTGAACCAAAGGAAGATTTTAGATGATCAAGATACTCTTGTAATCCTTAGATGCATTTGAGGAAACTTTTTGAAATTTTCAACCCGCCATCAATCCACTCCAAGGGGGAATCTTTATGTGTAATTTACCGCCGTTAACGATAAATTTCTCACTGCTTAAAAAGCTTTGAACAACCCTGCCTTCTCCCAAACCTATTGAAGCGGTGGGAATCGAAAAAGTACCTGCACGACTGGTGGAATTCAAACCCACGATAACTTTTTCTTCACCCAATGTCCTCGCGAATGCATAGTGACCATCTTCTGCCAGCAAATTGATATAGTTTCCGCGGCGTAAACACGGGGTCTTTTTTCTAAGCATTATTAGCGTCTTAACCCAGGCGAGAATTTCCTGATTCCAATCAGCCTCCTTCCAAGGAAAGGCTCTCCGAGAGTCAGGATCTTTACCGCCCTCAAGACCGATCTCATCGCCGTAATATACAGCCGGTATGCCTGGAAAAGCCATTTGGAACAAGAAAGCCATTTTTAATTTATCAATATCTCCTCCGAGCAAAGTCTTGAATCGCTCGGTATCGTGACTGTCGAGCGGGTTATACATGGCAGAAAGGTTTTCAGGACTATAAGCTTTTAGCAGTTCGGTAATGTGTCCATTGAATTGGACAGCATTTTCACGACCCTGAAGCAGCGCCAAAAGGGCATCCCGGAGCGGGTAATTCATCAAACCGTCAAAGTGTTTATCATTGACCCAGCGAGGGTTAATGTCCCATATCTCGCCCAAAAGGTATGCGTCCCGGTTTGAGGCGCGAACAACGCGGCGAAACTCAGCCCAAAATTCATCATCATCAATCTCGTTGGGAACGTCCAAGCGCCAGCCATCAATTCCCTGTTCGATCCAATAACGTGCCACATTGAAAAGGTATTTCCGAACTTCCTTGTTGGCAGTATTAAGTTTAGGCAATTCCTTATGATTCCACCAACCCAGGTAATTCGAGGTTTCACCACCTGAATAGGCGTCCAGAGGCAAAGCCTTGATGATGAACCAATCATTGTATGGTGAATGCTCTCCATTCTCAAGTACATCCACAAAGGCAAAGAAACCACGCCCGACATGGTTAAAGACTCCATCCAGGACAATGTGCAGATTATTTCTATGCGCTAAATCGAGCAATGCATGGAAATCAGACATTGTTCCAAGCATGGGATCAATCTTGTAGTAGTCGCTCGTATTGTATCGGTGGTTGGAAGTGGAAGAAAAAATTGGATTTAGGTATATTCCGGTGATACCCAGATCAAGAAGATGATCGAAGTGTTGAATGATACCCCGAAAGTCGCCGCCCTGAAAACCCCAGTTTGTAGGTGCCGAACCCCACCTTTGTAGGTTGGGTGGATCATTGGTCTGATCACCATTGGCGAAGCGATCGGGAAAAATCTGATAAAAAACGGAGTCTTGCACCCAGTAGGGAGGAGTCACGGTTTTTTCCTGGTATGAATTTATAAACAGTGGAATTCTACCCGATATTGATGAGTCAATTTTATGACCGCGAAAAGAATGAACTTTTTATGGATGATCCAAAGGCAGACGCGTCCCGCAAAAGACTATCCTCCAACCGAGACGCCAATCAATCTGCCCACACCAAACACCAAAATTGCAGCCAAAATCCCGATCAATACCTGTCGGAGACCGGAGACCCACACGCTTTTTCCAGTCATAAGAGTGATGGCCGCACCGGTCAAGAATAGCGCCAGGGCACCGATTACCATACTGATAATAACCGCGGTAAGCCCATGCAGGAAAATGTATGGAAAAAGTGGGACAAATGCCCCCGATGCAAAAAGGAAAAATGACGTGATCGCAGCTTCCCACGGCGATCCACCCAATTCTTTGGGGTTAATTCCAAGTTCCTCACGTGCAAGCGTATCCAAGAGATTATCCTTGTTTGAGTTAATATGCGCAGCCAATTCACGGGCTCGTTCCAGCGGAAGACCCTTGGCTTGGTAGATCAATGCAAGCTCTTCTTCCTCTTCCTCGGGGTGGGCGGCAATCTCTTCCGCTTCAATGGCGATCTGGCGCTGGTATAGCTCTCGAGAACTCTGGACCGAAAGCCACTCCCCCAATGCCATGGAACTGGCTCCGGCAAGTAGACCCGCTACACCTGTTATAAGAATACCGTGACCCGGCAGGTTTGCCCCCGCCGCTCCCATGGTAAGACTGAGGACAGAAACCAAGCCATCATTCGCCCCCAAAACAGCAGCCCGCAGAGCATTCCCGCCTCCCATCCGGTGACGACCTTCCATTTGAGCCACGTCTGCGCCAAACACACCGCTGAATTTATCAACCGCAGCAGATAACATCCTGGCATGCGATTTTTCATCGGAGGACATGACACCAATCCCGGATTCGGGTTGGTTGTCATAGTCGTTACTGGTTGTTAATTCACCTTCGGTGAGAGTCGGCAGGATAAAATTAACCCCTAAGTGCTGCGCCAGGAACCGAAGAACACGTGCCTGCCCGGAGGGTTTCCGTTCGGGGATTTTCTCACCAGCCTCTTCCAACCGTTTTTCCCAGAAAATGGTATGTTTTTCTTCGCTCGCTGCCATACGCCGATATAATTCCGCCATTTTGGGTTGTTTCTCGATTACTGAGAGAGCAACATACAATGCTGTACCGTCCACTTCTTTTTGCCAATTGGCGCGATACCGGGACACATTTGGTGAACGATTCATTTTGACCCTCACGTTTGATTGTCTGAGTAATAAAAAGAAATGATGAAAATGGAAATATCAAATAGTAACTATGTTTTCAATCAAATTGAAGCGTTTATATAATCCATCACCCATGAACCGTAATTTTTTCTTCTTGAAGCCAAAACCCGATGGAAATATTGAGAATCCTAATTAGAAAGCAGTTGAAATCCAAATCATAAAAAGGTATCCATGACCTATAATTTTCCGGATCATTTTGTAAAGTGCGGAAACGAACATCTTAATTATTATCTCACTGATTTTCGCGATTCGTCATCCAATCGGGTCATATCTTCCGGTGAGAGCTTGAATTTCATTGCTCCAGCACTTTCCGATACCTGGCTGCTCTTGGTTGCCCCCGGAATTGCCACAACAAGATCTCCGTTATAGTTAATCAACCAATTAAGCGCCACCTGTGCAATAGTCGCTTCGTACTTGGAGGCAATCTCGTCCATGATATTTATAAGGGGACGAGTCTTTTCAATATTTCGCTGCAGTGTTGCCTTTCGGAAACCCGGCACAAGATTTAACAGCGTCGGGTCTTTGTGATATTTTCCAGTTAAAAGGCCATGGGCCACTGGTGTGTAGGCGACAATAGTAACACCCAACTCCCTGGCAGCTGCCATGACTCCGTTTGTTTCAATTTCCCGATGAAGTAAATTATATCGAACCTGGTTCACGGCGAGCGGAATCCCTTTCTTTAATAACGCTGCATGGGCACGTCTCATCCTTGAAGGGTTAAAATTGCTAACCCCAACAGACCGGATTTTTCGTGCATCAAACAGGTTTGCCATGGCGACCATTTCAGCCTCTGGGGATGAGAAACTATATGGTTGATGAATCATATAATTACCGATACTGTATCCTCCCAGGAAATGCAATCGGTCATCAATTGTTCGGGGAATATTCCCAGCGGTTCGTAAAAAGGGCTGCCATTTAGTCGCAATAACCACTTCATGGTCTGCCACGCCTGCAGCCTTCAAGCCGGTCGCCAGGGATTGTTCGGACATCCCGGCCCCGTACAATTCTGCAGTATCAAACCAATTAATACCGCCATCCAAAGCAGCCTTAATTATGGCATTTTTTTCTCCCTGGGGAATGACCGGGAATATTCGTCCGAGAAATCCTCCCCCGCCCGACATTTCCATTACTCCCAATCCAATCGGGGTGACTTGGACCTCTGTTTTTCCCAGTAGTCGCATACCTATCATTTTTTGGGATTCCATTTTTTTAGATTCTCCGAATTATGGGAAGATATAAGCCAGCCTCTCCCAATTTAAAATTGAAAAAGTGGAAGAGGCGGGAATTTGTATGTTTCTCTTAACATTCAGAATTTAATTAGATTTCTTTTCCTTCAAATTGACTATTATAAAGTTCAGCGTAAAAACCATGCTTGGCAAGCAATTTTGCATGTTTGCCTTGCTCCACAATATCTCCGTCCTTCATCACCAGGATCCAGTCTGCGTCGCGAATTGTCGAAAGGCGATGGGCGATAATAAAACTGGTACGATCTTTCATCAAGGTTTCCATGGCCTTTTGGATTTGCACTTCCGTATGCGTATCCACGGAACTGGTAGCTTCATCCAGGATTAAGATTTTCGGGTCAACAAGAAAAGCGCGCGCAATGGTCAGCAACTGCATTTGCCCCTGGGAAATGTTGCTGGTTTCTTCGTTAAGAACCAAATTGTACCCTTCCGGAAGGGTGCGGACAAAATGATCAACCCGCGCCGCTATGGCAGCATTGATTACTTCAGCATCGCTGGCACTTGTACGACCGTAGCGGATATTGTCCATGATGGTACCGTTATAAAGCCAGGTATCCTGTAAAACCATCCCGAACATGCATCGCAGTTCGTCGCGTTTGTAATCCTGGATATTATGACCATCCACCAGGATTGCGCCGCTGTTAACATCGTAAAACCGCATCAACAACTTAACCATGGTTGTCTTCCCTGCCCCGGTTGGACCAACGATGGCAATACGCTGACCAGGTTCAGCATAAAAGGTAAAATCATTAATGATGATCTTATCAGGGTTGTAACCGAAGTGCACATTCTTGAAATCAACCCGCCCCTCGATTTTGTCCAATACTACAGGGGAGGATGTATCGGGGATTTCCTCAGATTCTGCCAGGAATTGGAACACACGCTCCGCGGCAGCCAGCGTTTGTTGGAGAATATTGGAAATATTGGCGATTTGCGCAATCGGTTGAGTAAATGAGCGGACGTATTGAATGAAAGCCTGAATATCACCAATCGTGATGGTACCCTGGACTGCAAGATAACCTCCCAGAATACAAATGGCCACGTAGCCAAGGTTACCGACAAAGTTCATGATGGGGAATAAAAGACCGGTTAGAAACTGTGATTTCCAGGCGGAGTCAAAAAGGACCGTATTAATCTGATCAAATTGCTCAACACTCCTCGCCTCTCCGTTGAAGGCTTTCATCACGACATGTCCACTATACATTTCCTCAACATGACCGTTGATGTGTCCAAGGTAATCCTGTTGGCGTTTAAAGAACACCTGTGATCGGGAGATGATCAAGCCGATAATGCCAAAGGACAACGGTAAAACGGCCAACGCCACGAGGGTCATTTGCCAGCTGATCGTAAACATCATGACGAGCACGCCAATCACTGTAACAACGGAAGTTATTATCTGAGTCAAACTTTGGTTTAAAGTCTGACTGACCGTATCCACATCATTTGTGATTCGGGAGAGGACTTCTCCGTGGCTTGTGCCATCAAAATATTTCAACGGCATGCGGTTGATTTTTTCCGCAATGTCCTTTCTGAATCGGTAAGTAATATTCATTGCCACATTGGACATGATCCATCCCTGGCCGTAGCTAAGCATGGCGGAAACCAGATACAGGATCAAGGTCAAAATGAGGATGTGACCGATGTACCTAAAGTCAACCGATCCGGTCCCGGAGATCTGGGCTATCACCCCTTCGAATAATTTAGTTGTTGCATTCCCCAGAATCTTGGGACCAATGATCATGGCTGCAGTTGAAGCAATGGCAAGCAGCATGATGAATAAAATCAATAACTGGTAGCGCCCGAAATATTGGATCAGCTTTTTCAGGGTGCCTTTGAAATCACGGGGTTTTTCCCCTTTTCTCATCATTGCCATGGGACCGCCGCGTCCCATCGGACCACCCATGGGACCAGGACCGCCACCCGTACGTGGATTAGATGTTGGGTTGCTGCTATGTGCGATCATGCCAACTCCTCCAAACTCAATTGAGATAGTGCAATTCCACGATAAACATCACAATCTTTCATGAGTTCATCATGAGAACCATTACCAACAATCTTCCCTTCATCCAATACGATTATCTGGTCAGCGCCTTTAATTGTAGCGATACGTTGAGTCACGATCATCATGGTGCTTGAACCGGCATGTGTTTTAAGAGCATTACGCAAAGCTGCATCAGTTTTAAAATCCAAGGCTGAAAAACTATCGTCAAAAATATTGATGGGTGCTCTCTTTACTAGCGCGCGGGCAATTGCCAGGCGTTGTTTTTGACCGCCGGATACATTTGTTCCTCCCTGTGCAACTTCCGAGTGCATGCCATCTGGCATGGAAGAAATAAACTCTGTAGCCTGCGAAATATCAGAAGCAACTTTCAACTCCTCCGTTTTGGCGTTTTCATCACCGTAAAGCAGGTTGCTTTCGATCGTTCCTGAGAACAACATGCCTTTCTGAGGGATATAGCCGATTTTATTACGCAGATCTTGCTGGGTGACATCCCTGATGTCCGTTCCACCCACGTAGACAGCACCTTCGGATACATCGTAAAAGCGGGGGATTAAGCTGACAATGGTTGATTTTCCGGAACCCGTGGTACCAATTAAAGCGGTCGTTTGTCCCGGTTGGGCGGTAAAGCTGATATTGTGCAATACATCCTCTTCTGCACCCGGGTATTTGAAACAGACATTACGAAATTCGACTGTTCCCGTGAAAGGTTCAGCGAAGTGCTTTGGATCAGATGGATCTTTTATTACCGGATCGGTTTCTAGGACAGCAGTGATACGATCTCCAGAGACCACCGCCCTGGGCAGGATGATAAACATCATGGCCAGCATGAGGAAGGAAAAAACAATCTGCATGGCGTATTGCATAAATGCCATCATGTCACCAACCTGCATTGTGGATTCGGCAACCTGGTGAGCTCCCACCCACAAGATGAGCAGAGTGACTCCATTCATGACCATCATCATCACCGGCATCATAATTACCATCACCCGGTTGATAAACAGGTTAACCCTGGTAAGTTCTTTGTTAGCATTATCAAACCGGGTTTCTTCGAAACTTTGCATGTTGAATGCACGAATAACCATCATCCCAGACAGATTTTCTCGGGTAACAAGGTTGAGGCGGTCGATCAGGCTTTGGATGACCTTGAATTTTGGCAAAGCAATGGAAAATACGGTAAGGATTAAACCAAGAAGCACAATCACAGCCAGGGCGATAATCCACCACATGTTGGTGCTTTTACTTACTGCCCGGATTATGCCGCCTATCCCGATTATGGGTGCGTAGATCACCATGCGCATCATCAGGATGACAACCAATTGGATCTGGGTGATATCATTTGTAGTCCTGGTTATCAACGAGGCTGTGGAGAATTTGTCAAACTCCGTGCTGGAAAAACTTTCGACTTTTTTGAAAACATTCCGACGCAGATCCCGAGCCAGCCCGGCTGCAGTCCGTGCAGACAGCAATCCCACGATGATCGTGCAGGTGCCAGAGAGTAAAGTTAGCAGCAACATCAATGTACCGATGTGAATGATATAGTTGGAAGACAGCTTCCCGGTGTCCATCCCGAGAGCAATGTACTCGGACTTGATGGGCGCGGCAGCGGACTGGATGATCATTTTGTCACCCAATGCGGCAAATTTCGAATCGAACATGCTGCTCATACAAGCAAGTTGCTCTGCGGGAAGCTGCCTGAGAATGGTAAAAATATCCATCCCGGTCGGGAGTTTGGATATATCGAACCCGGGTGGAAGCCTGGAGGTATCGAAACACTTGCTGATATCAAGAGTATTGGTTGTACCTGGTGACGCCGTTGTGTTTGCCACAGCCGTCTGGATGCCTGAAACAACCAAAAATGCCTTACCCAGGATTGGATTCAAAAAGGCAATTTCCGTGTTGTTAACCTTGTTCAAGACATAAACGGGTTCCTTGGAGAGGTCTGGGTAAAGCTTGACGGCAGCACCGTAATCTGCTGAGTTTGTATCTTTCAAGGTGTAATCGGAGAGAACCCGGGTCTTTTCGCTGTCACTCATGAAAATGGTGAGCTTATTCATCTCAGCTTGGCGGATTGCCACTGGGACGGCATTTTCCACGCCACCCTGTTGGATGCCTATGTTTACGATTTCCGACATATAGTTGGGCAAAGCCAGATCGGCAAATGCCTGGACAAAAAGCAATGCAATCGCCAGCAGGATCAGAAATACGTATGGTCTTAAGTATTTAATGAGGCGTAACATTGATGGACAAACTCCTTGAGTATTATTATTGTATTTAAAAAAAGAATGGTCTTTCGAATGCGATGGCAAATCGAAGTTGAAGGCGACCGGATGTACCCTCGGAATTACTCATTTAATTTGCGTGCAGCTTCGGTAAGGAGCGTCAAGGCTGAGATGATCAATTGTTGCTGATCGTGGGTTAGTGCTTCCGTGAGACCTTCTATCCATTTGCCGCGTGCCTTTATCCCTTCAGTAATTAATGACCGGCCTTTTACAGTCAACGCAAGTTTCTTGGCGCGACGATCTGCAGGGTCTTCGTTCCGTTCAATCAAACCCAATCCAACCAACCGATCCACAGCCTGGCTGGCGGCTGCATTTGTCACACCAAGCTGGTCACCCACCACCGAAACACTTGTACTCCCTTTATGAATCAGCCGCATCAAGATGCTGATTTGGGAAAATGACAAATTGGTCTCGTCCATGAAACGTCTAAAGTCCCGCATGGAGCGCTGCATGAAAACTTCCGACCATTCATGGATTACTTCTGTAAATATCTTGATCGGTGACATAATTAACTTCCTTGAATAGTTAAGCAATGTTAACTATATTCCCCTGATTGTATTCCGTCAATAGCTGGAAGATTAGAGGTGGATTAGAAATACGCGAGCCTTCTATCAATGTTTATAGGCGCGCCGACAAAGAAGAAATTCATTGAAAATAAAATGAATTCTAGAGTATTAATCCACAAGTGGGATGAGCAACAAGGGGGTTTGTGTCCGCCTAGCTACACTGGCTGCCACGCTTCGATTCCAGAATGCATCCAAACCTGCGCGACCATGCGTTCCGAAGATGATCAGGTTAGCGGTAATGTTATCTGCGGTTTTCGCGATGATCACAGCCGGATCTCCACGGGCTATCTCTGCGGAAGAAACGATACCAGATTTTTGGAACTCATCCAGATGAGCCTGGAAATGCTCAAGGGCTATTTCTTCCGTCATATCCAGGAACGCAGTTGTTGTGGAAGGTAATAATGTTCCCGAAGCAGCCTGTTCACCAGCAAGAGTGCTAAGGGTGGGGATGACGCACAGAAGATGCAATTGTGCTTTGCACTTTTTTGCGAGATATGCAGCAGTCGGGATTGCCTTGTCATGAAGCGACTCATTATCCAATGGGAGAAGTATGTGATGAATTTTTAATTGATCGGCAGGTTCGCCGGGTTTTATCAGCAGTACAGGTGAGGTGCTGGTAGCAACAACCTGCTGGGCGATATTTCCATAGAAGAGATCGTGCATCCCGCTGTTCCCGTGGGCGCAAAGCAAAATGAGGCCGGGTTGAATCTCGTCAACAGAATGGTCAACAATGCTTTGCGCCACATCGGCAACAGCTGATGTATGGATATGATAATCCACCTTGATTTTGTCAGGAAAGGTGTCTTTTGCAACCCTGGCAAGGTAGGCTTCCGCCTCTGAAGAATTGGTCAGGTGACGATCATGGTGGATTTCTTCCGGGGCATCCAGCTCAATAATATGAAGAAGTGTGACAGGTGTTTTCAGGATCTTCGCCAAGTAGACTGCCATTGGCAGGGTTGCTTCGGCTAATTTTGAGCCGTCAAGGGGGACAAGAAGGTGTTTAAACATAGGGTTATTTCCCAAAGAATGTCTTATAAAGCAGAAAAAAGTTAAGAAAGATGATTAATACGGCTGACAAGCTGGCAAGAAAAGTGGTAAAGCGTTTGTTGACCAACACCCCCATGAGCTTTCGATCGCTGGTAAAAAGCACAAGTGGAATAATTGCGAATGGTAAACCAAAGGAGAGAACCACCTGGCTGATAACCAGGGTTCGGGTAGGGTCCAGACCTATAAATATGACGATCAATGAAGGAATAATTGTCACCATCCGGCGAATCCAGGGTGGGATGTGGTAGTGTAGAAAACCCTGCATGATGATCTGCCCTGCCATTGTTCCCACAGCAGAAGAAGATAACCCTGACGCAAGCAGAGCCACTCCGAAAACGACTCCCGAAAAAGGTCCGAGAAGTGGTTGGAGAGTTTGGTAAGCCTGTTCAAGGGTACCCACATTCGTTCCGGTCTTGAAAAATGTTGCAGCAGATGTGATGAGCATGGCGGCATTAACTGAACTGGCGATGACCAGGGCGATGACAACATCTATGATCTCAAAATGGAAAAGACGCAGTAGCTGTTCAGGTTTCTTAACCACCACCCGACCCTGGGTCAACGCTGAGTGAAGAAAAATCGCGTGGGGCATGACAGTTGCCCCCAGGATTCCAGTGGCGAGCAAAATGCTTTCCGAGTTGGAAAAATGGGGGACGAATGTAGCGTGGGCGATGAGAGTCCATTCCGGTCGCACAAGGAAAATCTCGATCACATAACTCACCGCGATTATTGCCAGGAAACCTGTGATAACTGCCTCAAGCGGACGGAAACCGAAACGTTCCAATCCGAGGATAAGGAAGGTAATTAATGCGGTCAGCAGGCCTGCAACCCACAGCGGCAGGTGAAAAAGTAAATTGAGAGCCACTGCTGCTCCCAGGAATTCAGCCAGGTCAGTAGCCATGGCAACCAGTTCCATCAACAACCACATGGTGCGTGCCACTGAGCGGGAGTAATGTTCACGGCAATGTTCAGCCAAGTTCTTGCCTGTGGCGATGCCCAATTTGGCAGATAGTGCCTGCAGGAGCATGGCTATGAGGTTGCTAACCAGGATGACCCATAACAATTCGTAACCAAATTTCGCTCCACCCTGAATATTTGTGGCAAAGTTACCCGGATCGACATATGCGATGCTTGCGATGAATGCAGGGCCAAGGAAGGGCAGAATACGGGTAAACCAGTTCTTCCTGGTCTTGCCAGACAGAATAACCTTGGCGTCCCGTTTTGCGGTGTCTGAGTTTGATAATTTATTTCTGATTGGCTTTACTGGTTTTTTGGATGCAGACATTAAATATATTTTACTCTATAAGATAAACCGGGCTAGGAAGCCAGGGATATGATTGCTGAGGCTTCGTTGAGCATCGCAAAAACTGCCCTGGCAGCATGATCTGCAGCAATCCCAGAGTTTTTCACCATTTGTCGAAATCTAAGAATGATCTGCGGCTGGCGGAGAATCGCAACCAGCACCCTGCCGATCCGGATTTTATAATTATCGTCAAAAATCACCTCTAGATCGAAGGGAATTGGAGCTTTGGGGCCGTCACTTATAGAACGAATTGCTACGAGGGAAATCCCCGCATTGGAGGCAATTTGAGAAATACCTGCCGTCTCCATCTCCAATACCGGATGAGTCATGTGCTCCAATCTTTGCGCAGGAACTTGAGCCCCCCGTGTGGTGATGGCTGTCCCAGTGACCAGCCTCGCTTCAACCAAAGTGAGTGCCTTCGAAATTGCATTCAAGACATTTAAAGACAAAGCAGCGATGTGTTTCACCTGACCGGGATGGTCTTTTTCATATAGGCATGTCTTGCCACAAAGAACCACATCCCCAATATTCAAATCATCAATCACTGCGCCAGCGATCCCGAACGATATCAGCAAATCCAACTTTGATTCATGTAAGAGTGCATCAGTTGCACCCATCGCGTTTTTGAGTCCCATCCCAGAGGTAACCAACAGGCAGTCCCTATTCCCCTGATGAAAACGAATCCCTCTCCAATTACCAACAGATACTCGCTTCCCACCCTTCACATATCTCAGGAGAGCGTCACTTTCTGATGACATGGCAGCAATAAGTCCAATGGTTTCCATAGGTTATTCCTTAAAATTTAATTCATCTGGCGATATTTTTCCTGCAAGAATCCATTGTCGCCTTAAAGGATTCATCAAGGTTGTCCAATTGGTAACCCAATGTTTTGGAAGCAAATTCGGAATCAAGGAAAGTTTGTGCAGATTGCAAGTCAGAAAAAAAGAGCGGATTGAGCCCACTTTCCTTCCCTTGTAATTTTAGGAATAGGAATATTATATGCATACCGAGTTTGATCATCCAGGTGGGTAATGCCACCACCTTTATTCTGCGGCCTTCTGCAAGTGCAAGTCGGGTTAGCAGTTGACTCCAGGTTAAATTTTCTTGACCAATGGGGCAAAAAGTATTTCCCTCTCCCCGTTTAATGACACTGTATGCAGCCTTGCCAACGGTTTTGGCGGAAATACAGGCTGTGCCACCATGCATGCAAAAGATGAAAGGCATGGCACGAAGGTACTGGACAAGAGGATACCAAAGAGATCGTTTCCCAAATGCATCTCCAAATATATAAGGCAATTCAAGGACAGAGACATTGAGGCCAGGAATTGAGGTGACAGCATTCTCCTGCGCTACGCGGCTTCGGATATACGGATGTCGTTCAGCCAGTTTCAAATTTGGCCATAAACGATGAAAATGAGCGAAGTATGAACCGAAAACAACGGCATTTTTAATCCCTGCCTGTTTTGCCAGTTTCAACAAGCGAACCGGCACCTCAACATTTGCACGATGAAATTTTGGATAAGCAGGTTTTTTTGGAATTACGCGGTCGTCCATGCCAGCTGCAAAGACAAAGGCTTGATGGTCACCCAGGAGATCTAATAATTCTTCATCGGGGATTGCATTAATATCTCGTAATATTAAATAAATTTCAGGAGGAAATGAGGACTCAGGCAGCGCAGACGGAAGACCAAGCGCTGTCGCCTCCCATCCATGATTGAGGAATTCCAAAATGGTGTGGTATCCGAGGAATCCAGTCCCGCCGACTATGAAGACTTTATTTCTTATTGACATGCGTGCACCGATGGTTTCTTTAGCTTCAATCAATAACCCTTAGAATGTTGGTGGGGTACGCCCTCCCAATTATCAGAACGGTTTGTGTATCGTACCAATTGGCGCGCAAATTTTAGAAGGTGTTCAAAACTTTACACAAAGTTATTTGGAGCAAGTACAATTAGTTCATGGTGTATTTCACGAGTTCCATTTTTCTCTCAGCATTTCTTCTCTTCCAGGTTCAACCGATAATTGCCCGCACCATCCTGCCGTGGTTTGGCGGAACTTCTGCTGTTTGGTCCACCATACAAATGTTTTTCCAGGTTTTACTGACCGGTGGGTATGCATACGCAAATTGGTTGATCAGGAAAGGCAAAAGAGGGGAATTGATACACCTGGCGTTAGTCAGCATTTCACTTGGGTTAATTGGAGTACTTGGATTTTATTGGAAATCACCCATCACCCCTGGCACCTTTTGGAAACCAGGGATATCTAATTTCCCAGTTTGGGAAATATGTAAAATTCTGCTCGTTTCAGTTGGACTCCCGTATTTTCTCCTTTCAACAAACAGCCCCTTGATACAGGTATGGTTCCACCGGGTATTCCCTTGGAAGACAGCATACCGCCTGTATGGACTGTCCAATGCGGGTTCTTTGCTTGGGTTGGTAACTTACCCAGTATTGGTGGAACCATATCTTCCACTGGCTATGCAAGGGCGACTTTGGTCCCTGATGTATGCTGCTTATGCTGTTTTGACAGGGTATGGGGTTATTAAATCTTTTCGGGCTGGACTTGGTTCAAACCAAAACAACCCGACTGTCGACCAGATATCAAACTCGCGTCCGGGGGCTGGAGATTATGGTCTATGGATTGCGCTGGCGGCTACGGCATCCATTCTGCTCCTGGCGACCACCAGCCAGATCACACAGGAAGTTGCGGTAATTCCTTTTCTTTGGGTGCTCCCCCTTACAATTTACCTATTGTCATTTGTGCTGGCGTTCTCCAGCGAACGCTGGTATTCCCGACAAATATATGTCATTATATTTTTTATTACTTCCCTCTTTGTCTGCTGGGCGATGGGGCGGTCAGATACCATAAATATCCCCATTCAGGTCGGGATATATTCATCAGGGTTGTTTGCAGCCTGCATGGTTTGCAATGGAGAGTTGTACAGGTTGCGCCCGCACTCTACATACCTGACTCGCTTCTACCTGATGGTCTCCGTGGGCGGGGCATTAGGTGGGATATTAATAACATTTGTTGCACCCTTCATTTTCAAGGGATATTGGGAGCTACCGCTTGGCTACGTGCTTTGCTGGATGATATTCCTTGCCCTAACCGTCCTCAAAATGACCAAAAAACAGCGAGGGTGGAAATTTATTTTGAACAACGTTATATTATTCAGCATGGTCATTGTTACGATCGGACGTACCTTTCAATTAATCCAAGTTGACCTCGGGGATAATATATTCATTCAACGTAATTATTACGGAGTGATTCGTGTCCGTGATTTAGATGCAGGTATCCCTCCTGATGAACGATACGTTCTGGTCCATGGCGTGACCATCCATGGTTTCCAGTTCCGCGCTCCTGAGAAACGAGATATTCCCACTGCATATTTCAGCCAAACCGGTGGTGGAGGACTTGCCTTGCGCTACTTTCCCAGGAGTGGACCGGGAATGAAGGTTGGAGTACTGGGGTTAGGAATTGGCACATTGGCTGCATACGGCCAACCCGGTGATGTATACCGTTTTTATGAGATTAACCCACTTGTTATTGACCTGGCGAAGGGGAAGGGGGGCTACTTCAGTTATCTATCTGACAGCAGTGCACGCATAGAAATCGTCCCAGGAGACGCACGGATCTCCCTGGAGACTGAATTTGCCAAGTCCGGATCGCTAAATTATGATGTACTGATTTTGGATGTATTTTCCAGCGATTCGATCCCGGTCCATCTACTGGATAAAGAATCATTTGACTTATACTTGCAAAATCTTGTCAATAACGGGATCCTGGGGGTCCACATCTCCAACCGCCACCTGGACCTTGTGCCGGTGGTTTGGACTTTGGCTGACCATTTTAACCTCAGCCGTATTGTGATCGATGACCCGGGAAACGGGCTTGAAAGCTTCCCTTCTGTGTGGGTTCTTCTCTCACGGGATATTTCAACTCTGAATCTCCCGGAACTGGTATCTCGAGCGAGGAACATGGATGGCTACCAATCCAACATCCGATTATGGACGGATGATTACAGCAACCTGTTCCAGATTTTAAAATAATCCAAATGACTTGGCCTGTCATTTGGAGATATTAAGATGTGAATTTGTCACTGGCAGCATCAATGGATTTAATTTCATCGACCGTCAATCTCCAGCCGATTGCACCTGCGTTTTGTTCTGCCTGCCTGGCATTCTTCGCTCCTGGTATGGGCAGTGCACCTTTACATATCAACCAATTCAATGCCACCTGGCCGGGAGTCTTGTCTGCGTGCCCTTTCCCTATCTCATTCAACAATGCGATAAGACCGGGGAGTTTTTTCATTCTACCTGGAGGCTGACGTGCGCGCAACCCGGGAGGGGGGGAAGCATTTGTGTATTTCCCTGTAAGCAATCCCTTCGCGAGCGGAGACCAAGCGATGAGCCGGATACCCAACTTTTTGCATTTGTCCAGGAGCCCGTTCTTCTCGACGGTTCGATTTAGCAGATGGTACTCTACCTGGTTGGAAATCAAAGGGATATTGTATTTTGAAAGGACTGTGTACGCCCTCTGCATCTGGATTTTGCTGTAATTTGACACCCCAACATTATGTGTTTTACCGGTTATAAACACCTTTGCGAGTTCTTCAACCCAAAATTCCACCGGCATTGGAGGGAAGGGCCAATGGATTTGATAAAGGTCTACATATTCAATTCCAAGTCGTTCGAGGCTGCTATCGAGGGATCGCCTCAAAGCACTTCGGTTTAACCGCCAAGGATATGGCATGAACTTGGTTGCCACAAGAACAGTCGTATTTACAGACCGCAGAAATTTCCCAAGGAACCTTTCTGAGCGGCCTGCTCCATACACTTCAGCAGTATCCACGAGATTAATACCTGCTGCCAGGGATGTTTGGAAAGCTTGTTCAATTTCGATCTCGGAATACCCATGTCCGAAGTTCCACATGGTGGTGTCACCCCACGCCCAGGCTCCCAATCCCATCTCAATTTTATCCAGGATATTTAGTCCATTTAAAGGCATTCCAGACATGAAAGCTCCTTGACGAAAACTGCGTGATTGTATCACAGGCGCTGGTCAGCAAGGTTAATTCCGGTTACAATCTGCTCGACAAATAAATCGGAACTGGGCAACCGCGAACTCTACCCCCTGGACATTAGGTTTCCGGAAAAATCGAATCCTTGAGAGGGTTTTTCGGAGTAACAAATTTCAGGTGGTAAGTTAGCGCCTGCTGAGTTCCGGGAGGTGCATATGAATCACATCCCGGATGGAAATCGCGAAGAAACTCCAGCCGCGTTAATGCAGCGACTGGACCTTCCCTTCAAAAACCTGCTCCTATTAACACGTGCACTGACACATCGATCCTTCGTCAATGAGCACCAAGAAGCGCTGGAGGATAATGAACGCCTGGAATTTTTAGGCGACGCTATCCTGGATTTTGTTGCTGGAGCATGGTTATATAATCAATTCCCAGAGATGGCGGAAGGTGAACTAACGCGCATGCGCTCGGCACTGGTTTGTACCGAGCAACTGGCAGAATTTGCCCGGGCGTTTGATCTGGGATCTGCAATGCGATTGGGGCGTGGAGAGGACCAAGCTGGTGGACGGCAGAAAGATTTGCTTTTATGCGCCACATTTGAAGCTGTAATTGGGGCCCTATTCTTGCAAAGCGATATTGCCACCATCCAACGTACTGTTCACCCGTTACTGGAACAGGTGAGTGAACAAATAATCCTATTACCAGATTCGCGCGATCCAAAAAGCCGGCTTCAGGAATGGTCTCAAAGTCAAAAACTGGGAATCCCGAAATATATTACCATTTCAATCAAAGGTCCAGATCACTTGCGGATATTTGAGATCGAAGTCCGGATCAATGGAAAAGTATTCGGAAGTGGTCTGGGGCATAACAAACAAGTGGCGGAACGTTCCGCGGCTCAAGCTGCACTCGATGCGATTACAAATGCTTAATTCCTTAAAATAAGATGCCTCTTCGACTTAAATCCTTAGAATTGCATGGTTATAAGACCTTCGCGGCAAAAATAAATTTTGAATTTGCAGAGGGGATAACCGCCATTGTTGGCCCGAATGGTTCCGGAAAATCCAACATTGCTGATTCGCTCCGCTGGGTGTTGGGTGAGCAAACATTCAGCCTGTTGCGAGCAAAAAAGACCGAAGATATGATTTTTGCAGGATCGGAACAAAGATCTCGATCAGGTATGGCCTCTGTTGGGATCACTTTTGATAATTCTGATGGTTGGCTTCCGGTTGATTTCTCCGAAGTCGGGCTTTCCAGGCGTGCCTACCGCGATGGACGGAATGAATACTATCTTAACGGCCAGCATGTCCGGTTGAAGGATATCAACGAATTATTGGCGCAATCAGGTCTTTCTGAGCGGACATATACCATTCTTGGACAGGGATTGGTGGATGCCTCCCTGGCTCTGAAAGCCGATGAGCGTCGGCGTCTCTTTGAAGAAGCCGCAGGGATTGGACTGTACAGGGTGCGGCGGGAAGAATCGTTGCGTCGATTGGAAACCACACAACGCAACCTCGACCGGGTGCAAGATATCCTTACCGAATTAGAGCCTCGATTAAAAAGCCTGGAACGCCAGGCAGCACGCGCTCAGGAATATTCCCAAGTCCAGTCTGATCTGAGAGTCCTGCTCCACGAATGGTATGGTTTTCATTGGCATCACGATCAAAAGGCATTATCAGAAATCATGGAGCTTGCGCGTAACCATGACATCAAATTAAATGAGGCCCGCGAATCCTATAGAATCGCCCGATTTGATTTTTCAACCTTTCGTGAGCGATTAAACAGTTTAAGAGCACGCCTAAATTCATGGCATCGGCACTCGGCCCAGCTTTATGAGAATCGAGAGTCTGTCAGTGGAGAACTGGCCATGCTCGACGAACGACAACGATCTCTATCTGACAATAGACAAAGTAATTTGATCGAGCTATCGCGCCAAAATGAAGAATTTGCCTTTGCCAAGGAGAAGGTATCTTCGACAGAAAATGAAGTGTCACGGTTGCTTGAAGAATGCGAAGAAGCACGCTCCCAAGCCAAGGCTGCAAAGATAACATTGGATGAATGCCGCATAGAAAAATCCCGCCTTGAAACTGACATAGAAACCACACGCTCGAAAATTGAAGAGCTTGCTGCTTTGCGGGGGGGGAAACAAGCAATTATGGAAGAATTAAGCTTGCGTAAAGAAGACTTAACCCGAAAATTGGGGGAAGGAACCCACCAAATCTCAAAGGCAGAATTCGAAACAAAACAATGTATGTTGAATGTTAAGCTTGCCACCGATGCGCGCATAAAAGCTGAAAAGGGATTTCTTGGGGCAGAAAGGGAGTTGCAGGTTACAAAAAAGAGATTGGCAGCTTTGGAGGACCTTGTCAAACAGAAACAAATAGAGGGTGCAGCAAACCAATCTGAACAAGCAAGGAAAAAGATGCAACTGGATGTTTTAGATCAGGCAGAGCAAACCCTGGCGGGTTATGCCGAGGGGGCAAAATTGCTACTGGGTGCTGGACGACAGTCCAAACTAAATGGTGTGCGAGGAGCTCTTTCAGCCGTTCTTGATGTTCCCGTTGACCTGGAAACCGCGATCTCTGCAGCCTTGGGTGAATATATCGATTCCATCCTGATAAATTCTGGAAAAGATACCGACCAGGCACTTGATCTTCTCGATACTGACCAGGCTGAACGGGCGTCCATCCTGCCATTGGATTGGTTGTCTCCGGAAGAACCGCTAAAAATCAAGCCGGATTCCAATTGCCTTGGAGTCGCCTCTGACCTGGTTAATGTTCCAGCGGAACTGCGCCCGGTTATCGATATGCTCCTGGGGCACGTGCTCATCGTCAAGGACCGTACGGTGGCGCGAAGAGTATTATCTGGCCACCCCAAGAACACCCGGGCAGTGACCCTTCGCGGAGAGGTTTTCCATGCCACAGGTCAATTATTGGCTGGAAAATCAGTCAAAAAGGCTGCATTGGGCCGTTCCCGTCAGCGCCGCGAGTTGCAGGAATCACTCGCGGAATTATTAATTAACGCAGCCACCCTGGAAAACGAGACCAAACAGACAGCGGTTCGGATGGATGAGCTCCATGCTCAAGAGTTGGAATGCATTAAGGTGTTGGCAGAAAACCAAACCTGGTTTGAAAAAACCAAAGATGATGAACGACAAGCTGTCTTAAAGGAGGAAGCATCAAAACGGGAGCTGGAATGGCAGATCAGCCAAAGGAAGAATATCGAGCTGGAGATTATCAAAACCGAACAGGATCACTCAGAAACTGCAACCAAATTGTCTCAGAGTGAAAGAAGTATCGCCGAATTCCAGGAATCCCTGCAACAATCGACCGCGCAATCGGTTGCGTTATCCCTGGGCGAATTCCAGGAGCAAGTGACATTTTGGGAAACACGTTTGGCAGTGGGTGAACGGGCATTGAGCGATGCCCGGCTGCGGCAATCAGAGAAAATCCAGGGTTCACTACAAATGAAGGAACAACTGGAAAAATTGGAAAACCGGCTAAAGGAGATAGACAAGTCATTGGAACGCCTGGCAGTGGAACGTGAAAACTTGCATATGCAAGCTGGAGGGATAACCACGCAACTTGAAGAACTGCGTGCTCTCATCGAGCCGGCAGAATTGGAATTGGCGGCTGCAGAGTCTCAAGAAAAAGTTCTACAGCAAAAGGAAACCGATGAACAGGCGACAATGTCACGGATCGAGAGGAACTATACCCAAATCCAGCTGGACCTTGGGCGAAAGCAAGAAGCACTGCAGAACTTGCGTCAGAAAATCGAGGATGATTTTGGTCTAGTGGCGTTCGAATATGCCACTGATGTTTCTGGTCCTGTCCCATTACCTTTTGAGGGATTGGTGGAGCAGTTACCGCTGGTGACTGAACTGGCCCCAGATTTGGAAGAAAATTTATTCCGGCAACGAGCGCAACTACGTCGAATGGGGGCGGTTAACATCGAGGCGCGATCAGAATTTATGGCGGTGAATGAACGCTACCTTTTCCTGACCAAACAAGTTGAGGATTTACACAAAGCTGAAGCCGACTTGCACCAGGTGATTGCAGAATTGGATGATCTTACCCGGCGGGAATTTCAAAAAACCTTCGATGCCGTTGCCGAGGAATTTCATATCATCTTTCACCGTTTGTTCAATGGGGGATCTGCAAGGTTAACTTTAACCGATCCCGACAACCTAAACGAGACCGGAATTGACATTGAAGCCCGGTTACCTGGAAGGCGCGAGCAAGGCCTCTCGCTACTATCAGGAGGTGAACGCAGTCTGACAGCCATCGCGCTGGTGTTTGCGCTTTTGAAGGTTTCGCCAACCCCCGTTTGCATGCTGGATGAGGTGGATGCAATGTTGGATGAGGCCAATGTAGGTCGTTTTCGGGACCTGTTGTTGGAGCTAAGCAAAGACACTCAGTTCATAATCATTACCCATAACCGCAACACGGTTCAGGCAGCAGATGTTATATATGGTGTGACAATGGGGAGAGATTCTGCCAGCCAGATAATCAGCCTGAAACTGGACGAAATCTCGGATGAATACTTGAAATAACCTGATTATTGATGTACTTTACCCAAAGATTACAAAAACGATTAGCAGCGCTAATCGTTTTTGTAATCCATGAAGCGATTTCTTAATTCTGTTGCGGCTTACGGTGTCACCGTGATAGTTGGGATCTGCGGGGGTTTTTTAGCGAAAGCGGTTGCGGTGGCATATAAATCTGCAAAGGCGCTATCCAGGCTGGGTTGGTCGGGGATGTTAGCTGTCCAGTTTTTGGCGACCTCAATTGTTGCGCTGGAACGCTGATCAGAGAGCCATTGATTGAAAACCCCGGTGACCGCCGTGGAATATTCGGAGGCTGAAAGGGGACGGACCTCATGTCCGAGCACCTGGATAATATGCCAACCATTCGTTGTTTGGACAGGTTGGCTTATTTCACTAACACTCATGGCAAAAGCAGCATTTTCAAATTCTGCGACCATTTTTCCTCTTCCAAACCACCCAAGATCACCACCTTTATCTTTACTACCTGTATCAAGGGAATTCTTAGCAGCAAGAGTCGAGAAATCCGCTCCGGCGACCAATTGCTGGCGTATGCTCTTGGCGGTCGCTTCGTCGGCAACCAGGATATGTCGTGCCCACACCTGTTCCTGTTGATGCGCGACGTTTCCGGTAATAATATCGGTGACGCGCTGACGATAAAGGCGGCTTTCAAAATATATTTTTCGGAAATCAGCCTCGGTCATGCCCAAATTTGAATAAGACTTCACACCGCTTTTGTACTGGGTTTGAAATCCTTCCAGGGTATATGGAGTAGCTGTAGGGGTGATGCTTGGAATGGCGGTTATTGTACGAGTCGGTGTCAAACTTGGGATGGAGGTTGTCGTGGGAGTAGGTCCGAGAGTAATGGTCGGTGCCAGGGTAGCAGATGGGATAAGTGTCGCTGTACCTGTGGGGGTCATTAGTGAATACTGTAATGCCGACAGGGTAGAATATGAGAAAGGCGTGCTTGTGAGTGTTGGAGTTAGTGTTCCTTCCGGTAAATACCCGAACGCCTCCTGGATTGCCTTTTCCATTTCAGAATCCTGGATGACGATCCCATTGGCCCTGGCATATTGACGGATGATCAAATCGTTGGTTATATCTTCAATCACCTGTTGCCCGATGGTAGAAGGTGTAGCCAACTCCGTTTGGATTTGGGAAAAGGTTTGAGATAAACTTGGATCGGTGGAGGGATCAATACCAAACATTTGGGCGAACTGGTAGTACTGCATGTATTGGTTAATATATTGCTGTCGGGTCACGCGCACTCGTACCTGGAATTCGCGCATCGTGACCGATTCGCCATTCACCGTTACTACAGGCTGCCGGGCAGTCATTAGGGGCACCCCAAAAAAACCATAGACAATCAGGCCGATAATAACAACCATTATCCCAATTGCTACGGAAGTAATCACATTAGTTTGGCGTCGTTCACGTTCAAGTCGGGCCAAATGTTTCTTGGAAACGATCTTGGAAGGTTTATCTTTTGCCATTAATACCTCAAATTAGAAAATGGTATTGCAGGCTACAGACCCCAAAAAGCATTGCTTCTCTGCAATAACATACATAATTCATTAGCGGGAGTAAATCGTATTTTACCCTTTCGCGTAGCCAGAGGGAATTATCGATCGTCGTGTTCACTTCCAGAAAAGGGAAGTAAACCGATGTGCCGGGCGCGCTTGATGGCTCCTGCCAGGACCCGTTGATGTTTGGCGCAGGTTCCAGTTTGACGGCGGGGGCGGATCTTTCCTTCTTCGGTCACAAGACGACGCAACACATCTGCCTGTTTATAATCTATGGCGAGGTGTTTATCTGCGCAGAATTGGCAAACCTTGGGGCGGGCAAAATATCGACGATCGCCACCTTGTTCCGTATCACTATCATTACGATATTCACGTTCCATAATTATTTTTACTCCAATTTGATCCAGGGTGCGGAGATAATCTTTGCTTCAAATATCCTCCGCTAATGGGTAATTAATTAAAACGGAAATTCATCTTCTCTGGGTTGTACTTCAGGTTCTTCCGAAACCACAGGTTCTTCACCACCAGCAGAATGGTTAGTTACCTCACGCCGCTCACCCAGCATCATCATTTCGTTTGCCACAATTTCGACCGTGGAATGTTTAACACCTTCTTTGTCTTCCCATCGCCTGGTTTGCAGACGACCTTCAATGTAGGCCTGCTGGCCTTTGGTGAGGTATTGTTTACAAATTTCAGCCAAATTTCCCCAGGTGACAACATTGAACCATTCGGTTTCAGAATGGTGTTCGCCATCCGATGTATTCCAGGAACGACTTGTGGCAACCGTGAAGGTTGTTACTGGCCGCCCGGAGGGGGTATATCGCATTTCAGGGTCACGTCCAAGGTGGCCGATTATCATTACTTTATTCAATCCTCGACTCATGCAGTCCTCCTTCCTGAAAGGAAAAAAACCATTTACGGGAAACGATATTGCTTACTCAACTGCCGTAATCATATATCGTATGATTGGTTCCAGGAAGCGAAGATTTTGATCAATCGGGGAGATGGCATCTGGATTTAGACTTAGGTTAAATAACACATACTGTCCTTCGCGATGCTTTTTTATTGCATAAGCAAGGCGTTTTCGGCCCCAAATTTCAACTTTATCCACATTCCCGCCGGTTTCAAGGATCCAGCCTTTAACCTTTTCGATAACTCCATTAAATGAAGCCTCATCCAAGTCTGGATGGATAATACAAACTAACTCATAATGACGCATGGGGAAACCTCCTTTCCTCGGGGTATGCTCCTGGACATTCACTGTGAGTGAGCCAGAAACGGAAGGCAAGCCGCAAGTCGGCTCGATCGGGGGGTATTGTAAGCGATTATGCTGGTTTTGGGGAGGGCTTATTTTAGATAAATCGGATTACTGAATATCCACCCGCGCAATTTCCCTAAATAGCGTTTGTATACTTCGATACGATATACACCTGGCTCATCCGTAACATGGATCATGGTTTGGCTGGTCGCAACCTTGACTGGTTTCCCGTTTTTCAACAACCGTATTTCGCCGGGATTAGGAAGTTTGACCTGCAGAGTCACTGAACCGGATATGGCAAATTCATCACCCATAATGGCATTTGAATCTTTACCCTGCGCCGAGAAATGAAAGCCGCGCGTTTGTGCAGGGAGATCATAACCGATATAACAATGACCTGCCTCCAAGGCTGCAAACACCATATCACTATCCCGGGCTAAATCTCCGGATAAAAGTGAGGCTGTCATGATATGTGTGTTTATGGTGGAGAAATGATATTTGTAAGGAAAGATAATCCTATGCAATGGACCTAATGACATGTGCAGCGCATGGGCGTCCGATCCGCCCACGGCTACAACACGCCGGCCTCTCGAAGTCAGCTCATCCCAACGGGAAAGCGTTTGTGGTAAGGGACCATGAGGGATAAATTCTGGGAAGAAGGCATAAACAACCGCATCCCATTTACCTTTTGCCACCGATTTAAATTCGCTGAACCCATTCCAAAGTTCAATCCCGTTATAACCATCAACATCCCAATTATCCCAGGAAATGTCAGCCTCTCTAAAGGCGGGCATTGCAGGGTCAACCGGGTGAGCAATAAAACTAATACCGCCGGATGCCTTCACCGCAGAAATCAGGGTTTGGGTATCGTCAGCCAAGGGCGCAAATTCCTTGTTCACCCTGAACACAAGCAGGTGGTTCTTTTGCGGGGCGGACCCTTGGTTGTGGATCTCTTCGCAAACCAGAAGGAGGACACGCTGTTTTCCCTGGCGAAAATATTGGTTCGAACCCTGAACAAGGATGTTATGATCAGTAACAATAAGTACATCCACTCCGGTTCTAAATGCGGCATTTCCCAATTCTGAATACATGCCAGATCCATCGGAATAGGTGGTGTGCATGTGTAAATTAATTATTAAGTCATGCATAGGGGAAATTTAGTCGGAAATATACAGAAAGAAAATTACTCTTGGAATCACATTGAAATGCGAATAACCGGTTGGATTGATGAACCAAGTTAGTTACCCAACTCCTCATTCCTCATTTTCGTGAACGGAACTGTTCAAGAATCCTGGAATAATGATTGACCGTTTCCCTTAAAAAAAGGTATAATTTGACGGCAAAATTTCTGGAGGCTTATTCATGATAAACTTTTTGGATGGTTCCTTGATTTTAACATCAATTGCCCTGGTTATCAGTATTGTCTTACAGAGCAAAGGTGCAGGTTTGGGTGTATTGTCCGGTTCAGATGCCGGGGGTGTTTTCACCGCCCGAAGAGGAATTGAAAAAACACTTTTCTGGGTGACGATCATATTCAGTGTGCTGTTTTTCATCCTCGCGATTACTTCTGTAATATTGGCAGCCAGGTGATATTTCCTGGAATCAGTAAGGCCGTCGCTTGCGTGCGTGCGCAGCCGCGTGAGGCCTTTCTTAATTTCTATTAATGAAAAAAATACGCTGGCAAATACTGATCATTGTTATAACATTGATCGTGGTTGGAGTTCTGCTGTTGACCCAGCAGCCTCCCAATAACCCAGCCGAGCCGGCACCAACCAGTGGGGGAATTTATACTGAAGCACTCATAGGCTCATTTGGACGTTTGAACCCATTATTGGACCTTAAAAATCTAAGCGACCGAGACATAGATCGACTCATTTTTAGCAGGTTGATTAAGTTCGACTCAAAAGGGGTGCCTCAACCTGACCTGGCTGAATCGTGGGGGATTTCTGCAGATGGAACGGTATATAACGTAACATTGCGTGCAAATGCACAATGGCAGGATGGAATTCCTGTAACCAGTGACGATGTATTATTTACCATCAACTTGCTGCGGAGCGAATATTCTGCTTATCCCACGGACGTACGATCCATGTGGGATCAAGTGGAAGTTAGCCGGCTGGATGATAAAAATATTAAGTTTATTCTACCGGAACCTTTTGTTCCATTTCTAGATTATTTATCATTTGGGATTTTGCCGCAGCATATCCTTCAAACAATTTCTCCAGACCAACTGGCCTCTGCGCAATTCAACCTGGCGCCAGTTGGGAGTGGTCCATATAAGTTTGATCACCTTAATACTCAAAACGGAGAAATCACTGGTGTTGTCTTATCCATTTCGAAGAATTATTACGCCCCGGTCTCATTTATCGAACAGATTGTTTTTCGATATTTTCAAACCCCTGAGGCTGCATTAAACGCCTACAAACAGGGGGAGGTTCTTGGCATTAGTCAAATTCCACCCAGCGAACTTATCTCGTCATGTTCGAATTCCAACCTTTCTTGTTATTCCAGCAGGATTCCAAGCCTGACCATGATCCTATTAAATCTTGGCAATAACGATGTTCCTTTTTTACAGGATAAAAACATCAGGCGCGCATTGTTGTCCGGACTAAATCGTCAATGGATGGTGGATAATTTATTGCAGGGACAAGCCGTTGTTGCCAACAGCCCCATCCTGCCCATGACCTGGGCATACTATGATGGAGTCGAACAATTAGGGTTTGACCCAGATACAGCAATTAATGAATTAAAAACCGCAGGATATACGCTTCCCCCAGACGGAACTGTGCGGGTAAAAGATACCGTCCAGTTGTCGTTCACCATGGTATATCCGGATGATAAAATTCACACCCTTTTGGCACAATCCATTCAACAATTTTGGGCTGCAATTGGAGTTGAACTAAAACTTCAGGCCGTATCGTACGAATCTCTTTTTAATGATTTTCTTTCCCCCCGTAATTATGAAGCCGCCCTGGTGGATCTGGATATGATCCGGGCTTATGATCCAGATCCATATCCATTCTGGCATCAGGCTGAGATCACTGGTGGACAGAATTATTCTCAATGGGATAACCGGACTGCCAGCGAATACTTGGAACAAGCACGAGTGATTGCTGATCCGAACATCCGAACCCGACTTTACCGCAACTTCCAGGTGGTTTTTTCTCGTGAAATCCCAGCACTGTTGCTTTATTATCCCATCTATACCTTTGGGATAGATCAGAGGGTGCAAGGAGTGCAAGCAGTACCTCTTTTCGAACCACCTGACCGTTTCAACTGGATTTCATCCTGGTATTTGATCACCCGCCGAGCGCTGGGACAAACCGAACAGCCCATAAGCACGCCGTAATGGACTAAGAACCAAAGATATTCCGATCTTTTCGCAGATGGAAATTAACAACAATGGAGAATAACTTGGCAGATCAACGAGAAAATGCCCTGCAATACGCTCGCAACAATAAAGATAAGTTTTTGAATTCCTTTAAAGAAATTCTACGAATTCCTTCTGTTTCGACCGACCCGGCTCATAATGAAGATATCCTCCATGCTGCAGAATGGATCACGGTGAAATTAAAATACCTGGGAATGAAGAATGTCCGGATGATTCCCACTGCTAAACATCCAATAATCTATGGGGAGTTGATGGAAACACCCGGCGCACCAGTGGTTCTAATTTATGGGCACTACGATGTCCAACCTGCGGATCCCATCAAATTATGGGAGACCGGTCCGTTTGAGCCCACCATTCGTGGTGAAGATATTTTCGCCCGCGGCTCTTCAGATATGAAGGGGCAGGATTTGGTAATGTTTAATGCGGTTGAATCCCTGGTCAATACAGGCGGACTACCGATTAACGTCAAATGGTTATTAGAGGGAGAAGAAGAAATCGGTTCACCCCACTTGGGGACCTTCATCTCCGAGAATAAAGAATTGTTGACTTGCGATTTCGCTGTTAATCCAGACTCGGGAATGATTGGTAAAGAGTACCCCACCCTCACTTATGCCCTGCGTGGTTTAGCTTATTTCGAATTGCGCGTTTATGGTCCCGCTCATGATCTGCATTCTGGAATATATGGCGGGGTGGTCCATAATCCAGCCATCGCACTTGCAGAATTAATTGCCGGGATGCACGATGCGAAGGGACGGATTACCTTGCCGGGTTTTTATGACAAAGTGCAAAAATTAAGTAAGGATGAACGTCAGGAGATGGCGCGCCTTCCTGTAGAAGAGAAACATTACCTTGAAATCACCGGGGTCCCGGCCCTTTATGGTGAAGAAGGTTATACAGCGAATGAGCGAACGGGTGCACGCCCCACCTTGGATGTAAATGGATTGCTTTCCGGTTTCACCGCAGAGGGTTCCAAAACTGTCATCCCCGCATGGGCGATGGCGAAAATATCCATGCGTCTTGTACCAGATCAAAATCCAAAGGAAGTTCAGCAGCAATTGACCCGCTACCTCGAAGAACATGCTTCCAAAGACATTCGCTGGGAGTTGAGTACCATGGCAGGGGGGTCAGCATCCATTTCTGATAGGAACAATATCGGCGTGCTAGCCATGAGCAAAGCCCTGGAAACCGTATGGGGAACGCGTCCTTATTTTCGGCGTGAAGGCGGGTCCATTCCGGTGGTAAGAGATATGCAAAATATTCTCGGAATTGAATCAGTTATTTCTGGCTTCGGTCTGCCTGATGATAACGTTCACGCGCCGAATGAGAAAATGCACCTGCCAACGTGGTACAGGGGAATTGATGCCCTCATTCATTTCTTCTTGAATTTGAAATCCTAGGATTTCAATTTTGGCTTGTATTTCGCCAATCTCGCTAATTGGAGATAATTGGTATGGATGACAAATTCATTTCGTACGGGGGACAAGCAGTGATCGAAGGGGTGATGATGAGAGGCAAGAAAACCACTGCCTTGGCAATGCGAGATCCAAAGGGTGAGATCGTTATCAAGGTTGATAAGCTGGGTGGCATATATGCTTCCAGCGTTGTAAAGATCCCATTCCTTCGAGGATTAATCCTGCTGTGGGATTCGCTCGTTTTGGGAATGCGAGCCTTAACCGATTCTGCCAACCTGCAATCGGGTAAAGACGAGAAATTAGAAGGCCCTGTCCTTTTCCTGACCATGGGGATGACATTCTTGGTTGCCATCGGGATTTTCTTCCTTACCCCCGCCGGAGTGGGGTGGTTGTCAGAACACTACCTGCATTGGAATCCCTGGTGGAGCAATCTCCTGGAAGGGGTTATTCGATTGGTGTTTTTGATCGGCTATATTTGGGGAATCGGATTTTCCCCCGATATTGCCCGTGTTTTTGCATATCACGGTGCTGAACATAAAACTATTAACGCCTACGAAGCGGGGGCAGATCTGACTCCTGCATCCATTGAAAAGTTCTCAATAGAACATCCACGGTGCGGCACTGCATTTTTACTCACACTTATGGTCCTTTCGCTGTTACTCTTCACCATCATGGGACCGCTTCCTTTTACCTGGCGCTTGGCAAGTCGCGTAATCATGATACCCATCCTTGCCTGCAGCGCATATGAGTATCTGCGTTTGACATCCAGCCATCTCTCTAACCCCATTGTTAAGTTTATAGTGAAACCCAACCTAGCTATGCAGCATCTGACAACGCGTCAACCTGACAGCAGGATGCTGGAAGTTGCCATTGCCGCTTTTCAGGCGATGAGGAAAGGGGAGCAAAGCGGGTGAAAATGTGGATCGAAAATGAACTCTAATTCGGATCGTTTGTCTCAAATAAACCCCATAACAATTATGATGCGATAGATAGTATCTGGGGGTTTTTTCCATCCATGAAACCATTAAGTTGATACTCCAAAAACAACTTACCCCACATTGTTCCATGCAACCATGTCCGGGTAATTTTTTTGTATTTAAAAGGCCAATAGACCAGATCTTGCTCTGCCTCTGATATTGATATCGGCAGGAAAACCAGGGGGGTCCTGAAAATCAATTTTTGCAGAAATTTGGTGGGTCCATACCAGCTCAACCATGCGAGGAACGTGTGTGAGTTCCTTCCAATTTTAAAATTCCAGTTTTCATTAGAAACGTCGTCTCCCACCAGGTTGATCTGACGAATATCTCCCATCCCCAATCCTTGTTCATGAGCCAAGCGGATATATTTTATGGAAAGCGGATCAAAGCCCATCAATTTGGCTGCCACAGCATCTATTGCCACTTGATCCTCTGAGGCGAGAAGAATATTTTTCACCTCGGGAGTCATCAGACGCGGACCCTCACCATTTCCAGCAGTTGTGCCGTCCATCATGGCAAGCATTCCCGGATGGATTTCTTTTTGGATGGCTAACAAATCCACCAATGTTTCATGGATCCAGGTGTGTGTATAATGCCGGTGTTTACTCAGTAATCCGCCAAATGCATTTTTCATTGCTCCGGTGGTCGTAGTGTAGATATGAGTCTTTATTGTGGGCAGATGGACGATGTTTTTCCCGATGAAAAAATCTGGGATTCGAATCCCCTCCGGGAAAATTTTATCCAAAACCAGCATTTTCGCTTTTGGCTGGAAAGGCATCCACTTCATATCCTTGGATTGAAAATTATATTTGGCGGGCACCTGGTAGTGTTTGAAGATTGGAAGGTAACCGTTCAAATCCTCACCTTTGAATGCATTGGTGAGCACAGTTTGGTTTTGCACGCAAACCAGGTCCTGAAATCCTGCATGGCGCATAGCCAAAATCACGCCTTCCAATTGCCATGGGGTGGTGTTTGCCGCTGGCATTGGATAATGCCAGGAAATATTATCTTTAAGAATAGTGGGAATTTCTGCTTGCAGGGCTTTTTTCCCATTGGAAAGTTCAAAAAGACGTTGATAATCCAACAAAACCTTATCGGGACGTGTATATAATGCTGCTACCGTTGATTTTGCAGACATAAACCGATCCTTTATACCGTGTTAACTGAAGCCTACCGATATTATACCTTTTGATCTTTAAAATAAGTTCGGTCCAGATAATAAGATAATTCAACTGGGTATTTATAATTAATGTAGATTCCGAATTTATCCATGATTCAACAATATTAAATGCACGAAACCGAATCATTCGTGAAGGGTTTCCTTTATGGTAAAATTTGCAGGTCAAAAACCTGGAAATAACTAATCTATTCTGGAGTACCCATGCAGAATGAGTGGATTTACATCGGCATCTTTCTAGTAATTGGTATCATCGTCCCAATCGTACCCTTGGTCTTTTCATGGCTGGTAGCACCGCGCAAAAAAAATCCCATCAAGCAAAGCACGTATGAATGCGGTATCGAAACTGTGGGGGATTCATGGGTCCAGTTCAAGGCTCAATATTACATTTTCGCGTTGGTATTCCTGGTTTTTGATGTGGAAACAGTCTTTCTATTCCCATGGGCGTTAACTTTGAAACAGCTCCCGCTGTTCGTTGTTTTGGAAGGTGTACTTTTTATTTTCATCCTTGTCGCTGGATTAGTGTTTACCTGGCGCAAAGGATTGTTGGAATGGGCTTAGTCAACGAAGATAATCGCTAAAGGCTGAAAGGAAATTCCGATCAGCCTTTTCTTTGTTTTCAAGGAGCACTACATGAGTTTAATAAATGATCCGGTCAACGTCATCTCCGCATGGATGCGTAGTTTACTGACCGGTTGGAGAATAAGTGAAAGCCTGACGACGGTAATAATCTATTTTATCGGCATTACCTCTTTAATTATCTTTGCCATGGTACTTGACATCTTATTAGTATGGGTGGAACGAAAAGTGGTTGCCAGGTTTCAGGACCGGCTTGGCCCGAACCGTATTGGGCCTTTTGGCTTGATCCAGCCTTTCGCCGATATTATCAAACTAATCATCAAAGAAGATATTACTCCAGCAGGAGCAGACAAGATACTATTCAACCTTGGACCCATCCTGGCTATTTCTTCTGTAATATTCTTGTGGGCTATCCTGCCACTTTCCGATAAAATTTTTGGCGTTGACTTGAATGTGGCAGTTCTTTACCTGGTGGCAGCCGGTTCAATCGGGACCTTATCGGTTATTTTAGGCGGTTGGGCTTCAAACAATAAATATGCATTGATGGGCGCGTATCGCATGGTGGCCAACATGATCTCTTACGAAATTCCGATGGTGGTTGTTTTGCTAATTCCAACCATCCTTGCTGACACGATGAGCGTACAGGGGATCACGAAGGCCCAAAGTGGGGTGTGGTTCGCCATCCTTTCACCATTGGGGTTGGTCATTTTCTTAATCAGTGCCATTGCTGAATTAGGACGCTCACCTTTTGATCTAAACGAAGCGGAATCTGAGATCGTCGCAGGATTCCATATTGAATATACGGGCATGAAGTTCGGTCTTTTTTACGCAGGAGAGTTACTGCATGCCTTCACATTTGGCGGTTTTATTGCCGTATTGTTCTTTGGTGGATATGGCGGTTTTTTCGGATTGGAAAAGATCTCTTTCTTTTCATGGCTGAACAATCCATTTGTTCAAATGGTGGTATTCCTTGCCAAGGCGATGTTCGGGTATTGGGTAATCATGTGGATAAAATATTCGATGCCGCGCATACGAATTGACCATATGCTGGCATTCAATTGGAAATTCCTGACCCCATTAGCGCTGGCATTGTTGGTAACTACAGCCATCCTAAGCAAAATTCTGTCCACATTGCCTGCATGGGAATATGCAGCAGGAATGTTTGCTTCTAATATTGTGATCGGTTTAATAACACTTGAGTTCCTGCGTATATATGGACGCAAACAACGCAATGCGTTATCCAATAATACGTCATTAAACGTACAGAATCAGGAGCAAGGGGTATGACCGCTGATCAAATCCTTTTTCTAATTTCTGCGGGAGGTATCCTCCTTTCTGCGATCATGGTTGTCAGTACCCGTAAACTTATCCATGCCGCGATTTGGCTGGTGGCTGCATTATTTGGGATTGCTGTTCTGTACGTTGTGCTTCAAGCAGGTTTCCTGGCAGTTGTCCAGGTGGTAGTTTATATAGGTGCGATTGCCATTCTATTTATTTTTGCCATTATGTTGACTCGAAGGGAGATGTTGGACAAAGGAACGCAGTTAAGCAACAAATGGTGGCTTCCAGCCCTGGTGAGCCTTTTTATTTTTGTTGGATTGATTATTTTGATAGGTGGGCAAACGAGCTTCAACCGGACAGCAGCAGCGATGCCGCGAGGGTTGGACACCATCCGAATCCTCGGGACCGCACTGGTTTCCCCGGATGCTTTTGTCCTGCCATTCGAGGTGGCATCTGTTCTTCTGCTGGCTGCGTTAGTCGGTGCAGTCTTTGTGGCGATGGGAAAAAAAGAGTAGGAGGCTGAGGTGAGCATTCCTCTTTCGTGGTACCTGATTTTAGCAGCGTCAATATTTTCAATCGGGCTTTTCGGAGTCCTATCCCGTAGGAATGCAATTGCCATCTTCTTGGGCGTGGAACTGATGTTAAACGCCGTTAATATCAACCTGGTTGCATTTTGGCGATACCTTGATCCTGCGATAATGGCCGGTCAGGTTTTTGCGATCATTGTTTTCGCCGTGGCAGCTGCTGAGGTAGCAGTTGGCCTTGCGTTAATTATTTCGGTATATCGCCGACGAAAAACTGTCGTGGCGGATGAAATTGATCTGATGAGGTGGTAGGAATAATATGGATAAGATCATCTGGTTGATACCCCTTCCGCCTTTGCTTTCGTTTTTTACAATAATCATTTTCACGAACAAACGCAAAGCGCTCAGTCATGGCATTGCCATTGGCGCAGCTGGCTTATCGTGGCTGGGTAGCATGATTATTTTTATCCGCGCAATAGGTTTGGAAGAATTCGGAATACACATTTTCGGATCCAACATCAATTGGCTTCCCACCGGCAACACCTGGCTCAAGATAGGTGTCCAAATTGACCCCCTTGCAGCAGTGGTGATCTTTTTCGTAGCCTGGACAGTCCTGGCGATCTTTATCTACAGTGTCGGGTACCACAACTTTGGACAACCAAAAGGGGATCACGACAAAGCCGGCCTTCCGCCTCATGGCGCAACCATTATTGAAGAAGGCCATACCCATACAGTTCCCTCCATTGAGCCGATGTACTCACGGTTTTTTGCCTTTATCAGCTTATTCGCTTTTGGGATGTATACCCTGGTAGTTTCCGATAACCTGTTGACACTTTTCGTCGGGTGGGAGATCATGGGTTTGTGTTCCTATTTGTTGATCGGATTCTGGTTTGGCAAACCAACTGCTCGCAACGCAGCAATCAAGGCTTTCATGACCACCCGGGTTGGAGATGTATTCATGCTGCTGGGCATTGCCTTTGTTTATTCATTCACCGGTTCACTATCTTATAATGAAATATTTAAACCTGAAATGCTGCATGCCCTGGCTTCCACGCCCGCATTCTTTGGACTATCCGCAGCCGGAATCATTGGATTGCTATTATTCATTGGTACAGTGGGGAAATCTGCACAGTGGCCCCTTCACATTTGGCTGCCAGATGCCATGGAAGGACCGACCCCGGTAAGTGCAATGATCCATGCCGCGACGATGGTCTCTGCCGGTGTTTACATGGTCATCCGGATGTTTCCACTTATATCCGCTGGCTGGGTGGAAGGCATGCCGCTCAACACCACCATGAGTGTTATCGCCTTTATAGGTGCATTCACAGCACTATTTGCTGCGACCATCGCAGTGGCTCAAAATGATATTAAGAGGGTACTTGCTTACTCAACCATCTCCCAATTGGGGTTCATGATCGCCGCTTTGGGAATTGGTGCTTATGTGGCGGCAGCTTTCCACCTGGTGACTCATGCCTTTTTCAAGGCTCTACTTTTCCTGGGTTCCGGGTCGGTAATCCATGGCATGGAACATGGCATCCTGCATACAGGTGAGCATGTCGATCCCCAGGATATGTTCAACATGGGTGGCTTACGGAAGAAGATGCCGATAACATTCTGGACCTTTTTGATAGGGGGATTTGCTTTGTCCGGGTTTCCGCTATTAACTGCCGGATTTTGGTCCAAGGATGAGATCTTTGCGGAGGCCTTCGGGAACGGACACATTTTGGTCTTTCTCACTTTGGCATCTGCAGCATTTTTAACGGCATTTTACACGATGCGTCAAATTACCCTCACTTTCTTTGGAAAACCACGCACAAAGGCAGCCGAGCATGCCGGTGAGACAGTTTGGACCATGACGTTGCCGCTGGTTGTCCTGGCCGTTTTCGCAATTGGATACGGGTGGATCGGGATTCCGGAGCAATTCCCCGGCTTGGGCGGTCTGCTACCGAATTGGTTCCATGAATTTGTCGGCGGGACGCTCGCTGAGATACCCAAAGCAATCGAGTTCAGCTGGATACCTTTGCTAACCTCGGTGATTGTTTCCCTTGGTGGTTTGTTTGTGGGTTGGTTGGTTTACAGAAATGTACAATCTCCCGAGAAAGATTTCATGCAAATTTCCGTGTTAAAGAATAAGTGGTATTTCGATGAAATTTATAATGTCATATTTATCAAACCAGCCACATGGGTTGCAGAAAAGTTTACCTCCCTTTATATGGACCAGAAATTGATCGATGGAATCTTGCATGGCGTGGCGCGACTATCTCTTTTTATGGGGCATGTTTTCCGGAATTATTTCGACAAACCTGTGATTAATGAATTCCTGGGAGATGGAACGGGTAATATAGTGAAGGCATCTGGGTCTGGATTGCGCAAAATCCAAGCAGGAAGGATCCAGTATTACATGTTGGTTTCAGTCGTTGTGTTGGTCATTTTCGCATTGGTATATTATTTTCTGGCGGTATAACGGGAAAGCATGGAATCCTTCAAAAAACATTCCGGAGCAAATGATGGAATTCATTAGCAGTCATCTCTTATCATTCATTCTATTCTTTCCTGTTCTGGCGGCTATTGTTGTTTTATGGATTCCAAAAGAAAAACTAAAAACAATTCGTTGGACCGCATTTGGCATGAGCCTTGTCCCGTTTATTTTAACGGTTTACCTTTGGACCCAATTCAAATCAGGACAGGCCGGATTCCAATTCCAGGAACAATATTCATGGTACGCAGCCTTGCATTCCAGCTTGCACGTTGGAGTGGACGGATTATCCCTGACTATGGTGCTTTTAACTACCCTCTTGATGCCACTCGCCTTGCTGGCATCTTATACTATTACTGAGCGCCTCAAAGCCTACTTCATGTTGTTTCTATTCCTGGAAACAGGGATGCTGGGTGTTTTCATGGCTTTGGACTTGCTAATATTTTTTGTATTTTGGGAAGTGGGACTGGTGCCAATGTACTTTCTGATCAACCTTTGGGGGTCTGAGAAGGGTGAAAGGGAATTATGGAAAGGGATTAAAGTCCAATCTCGCAATTATGCTTCATTGAAATTCATCATTTACACGATGGGGGGTTCCCTTGGGCTGCTCCTGGCGGTTCAACTGTTGGGTGTGTTATTCAATTCCTACGATTTACAATCTTTATATGCCAATTGGGCAGCCTTGGATCCCACCCGACCAATGCTTCACTTTTTCAATCTTACCATCTCAGTTTCAACCGTTAAAACCATCGCTTTTTGGGCATTTGTCATTGCATTTGCGGTTAAGGTCCCCATCTGGCCATTTCATACATGGTTGCCGGATGCACATACTGAAGCCCCCACACCCGGCTCGATGATTCTGGCTGGTGTGCTGTTGAAATTGGGAGCGTATGGGTTTCTCAGGTTGGTTCTGCCATTTTATCCAGGTGAATCATCACGATACGCCGGGTGGCTGGCTTTCCTGGCGGTGATGGCGATCGTTTTTGGAGCATTTGCTGCATATGGCCAGAAAGATTTTAAACGACTGGTTGCGTATTCATCAGTCAATCACATGGGTTTTGTGGTGCTTGGGATTGCTGCAGCGGCCAAAGCAACCGGTACGTTAAATGCGACTATCGCCCTTAATGGTGCCGTGCTGCAAATGTTCAATCACGGTCTGTCTGCTGCAGGGATGTTTTTCCTGGTTGGAGTGATCTATGAACGCACCCATACTCGCGATTTAAATGATTTCGGAGGTCTATTTCCGCTGGTTCCGATTTACGGAGGGATACTGATCTTTACGAGTATGGCTTCATTGGGTTTACCCGGGCTGAATGGATTCGTTTCTGAATTCCTGGTGGTAAGAGGTTCGTGGCCGGTTTTGACACTATTTACAGCGATTGCGATGATCGGCCTTCTCTTCACGGGTGCTTATATATTGAAGGGGATAAAGTCTGTCCTGCATGGACCAATCAACGAGCACTGGGATGCCGGGGAGCATTTGCTGAAAGAAATAAACCTGCGGGAAACCTTTGTGATCGCCCCTTTGATGGTGCTTATGCTGGTTATCGGGGTATACCCGGCTTGGATTTTGGATGTGGTGAATAAAGCCATGATGATGCTGTTTCATTAAGAGGTTTCCATGCAATTTCCGTTTTTGAGCGTCATTGTTTTCATCCCAATGGTTGCCGCGCTGGTGCTCTTGACGTTGAAACCAGAGCAGAAAAAAGCTATCCGCATCACAGCCCTGGTTGCGGCACTTTTAGCCCTGGGATTATCCATCTGGGTATATTTTGCTTACGATAAGGCTGCTGCAGGGTATCAGTTCATTGAGAAATACAATTGGATGCCGATGTTGGGTATCAGCTTGCATTTCGGGGTGGATGGATTGAGCGTTCCCCTTGTCTTTCTTACCGGCATTGTAATGGTTACGGGGGTGATGATCTCTTGGGGCATAGAAGACCGTCCGAGGGAATTCTTTGCCTTCCTATTTATCCTCGCAAGTGGCGTATTCGGGGTATTCGTTTCCCTTGATCTTTTCATGTTATTTTTCTTTTACGAGATCGCAGTTTTCCCAATGTTTCTTCTTATTGTCATCTGGGGCTGGATTAAAACCCGCGAATATGCCGCGATGAAATTAACGTTATATCTATTTATCGGTTCAGTGGTTTCATTGGTTGGTGCGTTGGTCATGTTCTGGACGAGTGGTGCGCATACATTCGATATGCTCGTTCTTGAAACCGTAAAATTTTCCCCCGCATTCCAAAAAATATGGTTCCTGCCGGTATTTCTTGGATTCGCCATCCTGGGTGGCATATTCCCGTTCCATAACTGGTCTCCAGATGGCCACGTTGCTGCTCCCACGGCTGTCTCAATGTTCCACGCAGGGGTATTAATGAAACTGGGTGCTTTCGCAGCTCTCCGCGTAGGGATCATGCTTCTCCCTGCAGGTGCAAAATTTTGGGCACCCTTGATCATGGGGTTGGCGCTTGTGAATATCGTCTATGGAGCCTTCATTGCAAGTGTTCAGACTGATTTTAAATACGTCATCGGATTCTCGTCAGTTTCTCACATGGGTCTTGTAATGATGGGTTTTGCGACCCTGAAACCTGAGGGTCTTATCGGTGCTGGTGTCCAAATGTTTTCGCATGGGGTGATGACNNGACCACTCCCATTGGTGGGAATTGGCGTTATTATAGGAAGCCTGGTATCCATGGGCATGCCTGGATTTTCAGGGTTTGTAGCGGAATTTCCCATTTTCATGGGGATATGGAAAACACAGTGGTTGGTTGCAGTACTGGCGGTGATTTCGATCGTCGTGACCGCCTCGTATGTTTTATTGGTTGTACGGCGGGTGTTCTTTGGAAAGATTCCCGAGGAATTAGAGGGTCACATACCGCCGATTGGTATGTTGGACAAAATCGCATTGGTGCTTTTGATGGTTCCAATGATCGGAATTGGAGTTTTTCCCTCCATGATGGTACCGTGGGTCCAAACTGGTGTTCAACATGTGCTTGCATTGCTGGGAGGTGCATAAGTGAACACGATACTTCCCATTCTCCCAGAAACCCTCCTGTTGACGCTGACCGTGCTGCTGCTCATCGTTGACCCATTCATAAAAAAAGACGAAACTCAGCGCAATTTTCTTGGAATGTTTGCGGGGATCGGGATTCTTATAACCTTGACTCTTTCCCTTTTGTTTGCCCGTCCCTCAGATCCAAGTCTTGTCTTCGGTGGGATGCTGCGATTTGACTGGCTGGGTTTCCTGTTCAAGATGTTCTTTTTGTTTGCCGCTGCAGTGACAGCTTTGTTTTTCATGGACGCAAACAGGATCAACCATCGGGCTGAGGCATATCTCCTGCTCCTGATCGCCACCATCGGAATGTGCCTGATGGCTTCTTCGGCGGACTTGATAATGTTATACCTGGCTATCGAGACCACCTCCATCCCGTTGTACCTCCTTGCTGGTTTCTTGACTGGCGATGAAAAATCAACTGAGTCAGGTTTTAAATATCTGCTGTTCGGTGCCATGACTTCCGCAATCCTTTTATATGGGTTTAGTCTGATTTACGGTTTTACAGGGGCTACAAATTTATATGATCTGGGTATTTATTTTACTGAATTCAATTTGCTTGCCGTTGGAATTACATTCCTGGTATTAGCTGGGCTGGCATTCAAGGTATCGCTTTTTCCTTTTCATTTTTGGGCACCCGATGTTTATGAAGGTGCACCAACCCCGGTTGCTGGTTTCTTATCGACGGCATCCAAGGCTGCAGGCTTTGCAGTGATCCTTCGGTTGCTAACAGCAGTCTTTCCTGGTATTTCCTTGAATTGGAGCGTGATTCTTGCCGTTCTTGCAACGCTTACGATGACCATTGGGAACCTCATCGCACTTGCACAGAAGAACGTGAAACGCCTGCTGGCTTATTCATCCATCGCACATGCTGGTTACGCAATGATTGGGGTTGTAGCCTACTCCCAGCTTGGCATAACCAGTGTAATCTTTTATTTGATCGCCTATATATTAACAAATCTGCTTGCATTCGGGATCGTTGGAATTGTGGGTCATGAGACAGGGTCTGATGATGTTTCTGCTTATAATGGTTTGAGTCGACGGAATCCGGCGTTGGCTCTGGCTTCCCTTGTGGCTTTTTTGTCATTGGCTGGAATGCCTCCGTTTGGCGGATTTGTGGCAAAGTTTTTTGTATTTACAGCGGCAGTTCAAAATGGTTGGATCTGGTTGGCAGCAGTCGGGGTGTTAAATTCAATCGTAGGTTTGTATTATTATTTAAACATTCTAAAATACATTTACCTGTTCCGGACGGATAACCAGGACGAAGAGAAACACCCAGTTCTTCTATCCAAACCAGTTAAGGTTGCCCTGGTCATCCTTGTCATCGGTGTTTTGTTGGTCGGAGCATTGTTTGCACCATGGTTTGGCTTGGCAAACCAAGCCGCATTAAATTTGTTCTAGACGGCTGGAAAAAGCTCATGATATAATTCCGCCGCTATGGGCAAATCTGACAGCAAGGGGCAGGACGAATTCAGGGCAGCGGTAACAATTACCTTGCTCTGGGTTGCGGGTCTCACCCTGGGACTAATATTTTTAGCACTATTAGCAGGATTATGGCTGGATAAAATCCTGAATAGCAAGCCTCTTTTTACAATCCTTTTTATGTTGACTAGTATTCCGATTACCATAGTACTGACTTTCCGTGTCGTTAAATCAGCCACAGCCCGTATTCAACCTGGAACTAAAAAAGAAGACCTTGAGGAGAAATCACATAGTGGAGAAAACCGCTGAGGCAGAAATGCCCAAGAAAAAATGGTGGCGCTGGGGGGTCAATCGATGGATTGTGCTTGGGCTGATCATTCTGGGATTCGTGGGAGCGAAGTATCTATCCCCCGTACGCCCGTTTGTGCAGCTTCCTGCTGAGCATTGGATGGAACACCCCCTGTTCACACTTCCGATTATTGGCGAATTTTATTTTACCAATACATTGTTTGCTTTATTGATTGTTGATATCCTTGTCATCCTCCTGGCGTTTTTCTTTAATCGAGCAGTAAAAAAAGGGAAGCTGGTGCTGAAAGGCATTCCCGGGGCAGTAGAAGCCTTGCTGGAAGCCCTGTATAACATGACCGAAGGAACTGCGGGAAAATGGGCAAAGACGATCTTTCCCTGGTTCGCTTCGATTACCCTCCTTGTACTTCTTGCCAATTGGATGGAACTCATTCCCGGAGTTGACAGCATAGGGATGATCGAGAAAGCTGAAGGAGCGGGATATTCAGTAAAAACTGTGGCAGGGATTACAACAGTCGCTGCGCCTGCATTAAAAGAGGGGGGCAGCAATTTGGTTCCTTTTGTACGGGTGGTTTCAACTGATTTGAACTTCACGGTCGCCCTGGCGATCATTGCGGTAATCGCAGTACAAGTGGTTGGCATTCGCGCCCAGGGAATGAAATATTTCACCAAATTTTGGAATGTGAAGACTTTCTTTAAAAAACCAATTTTTGGCGTGATTGATTGGGGNNTTTGCCGGTTCGGTTTTATTGTTCGTCATGGGTTCATTGCTTGGTGCGATCGCCATCTTTCCATCAATATTTTATATGCTGGAATTCCTTGTGGGCGCAATCCAAGCCATTGTTTTCGGCCTGCTTACGATGACTTTCATGGCGCAGGCTACTCAGGGGCACGGCGGACACGAAGAAACACATGCATAAGCCAGGTTGTTGAACCGCCTGCAAAAACATTTCAAAGGCGGAAATCCCGCCTTAATCTATACGCGGAGGTAACTATAATGAATGGAAGTATTGTCATAGCAGCGAAGTTGATAGGCGCGGGACTTGCCATGATCGGTGCCATTGGCGCTGGCGCTGGAATCGGCATCGTAACCAGCGGTGCTGTCCAGGCAATGGGACGCAACCCGGATGCAACGGGAACCATCCAAACCAATATGATCCTCGGCATCGCGTTCGCGGAAGCTGTTGCCATTTACTGTTTGGTTGTAGCCCTGCTCATCCTTTTTGTTGTTGGCAATGTCTGAAATTAATTAAGGAGGCATCCCTTGGCTCAACTGGGTTTAAACTTAGGCTATTTGCTGGTACAAATAATCTGTTTTTTCATTATTTTTGTTGTTGTTAGAGTGTGGATTGTTAAACCTCTCTTGGGAATGTTGGAAAAACGACGTTCAAAGCTTGAACAAGGCCTTGAGGATGCCCGTATTGCCGCAGAGGCCCGGGCAAATGCAGAACAAGAGGCTGCGCGGATTATTTCAGAAGCACAAACCAAGGCAGCTCGCATAGTCAATGAAGCAACCGAGCGGGCAGATACTGCCATGGAAGAAGTGAAGGCGGGAGCAGAAAAAGAAATCGCCAAAGAACGGGAAGCGGTCATGGTGGAGGTTGAAGAAGAGCGAAACCGGATATTGGCAGATATTCGCGGCCAAGTTGCTGCCATCTCGATCGCTGCTGCACAAAAACTCATCGGTGAGGCTATGGATGAGAACCGTCAGCATGCATTGCTTGACGAATTTTTCTCGGGCGTAAAATCGGGCAATCTTGTAGTCCTCGAAGGTGTTG
>DBFP01000023.1 GCA_002294405.1 Anaerolineales bacterium UBA877
AAAGCGATGGCGGAGGTGAATTCACCCTTATTGGTCTCCAGGACGATGGCGGTGGTCAGTACCCTGGTCTGGTGGCGGATATTCCCTCCAACCATCATCGAAGCCCCCACCTCAGAAATCACGGCTCCAAATCCAGCCATCAGCGCTGCCAGGAGAGCTAAACGTGCCTCACGCCACAGACAAAATACCATCTGTGCGCGGGAAGCCCCCAGTCCCAGCAGCTGCAGCCGCAGTCTTGGATCGAGTGCTTGGATCGCAGCAGCGCTCAGTCCGGTCACGACCGGAGCTGAAATGATAATCTGGGCAATGACGATGGCAGCGGGGGTATAGATCAAGTGAAGTCCCCCGAGCGGACCGGAACGCCAGAGAGTCATGGCAACAGCGAGTCCCACCACAACCGGTGGAAGAGCCATCCCGGTGTTCACCAAGGAGAGCAGGGCGGAACGTCCTGGAAATTTGCTTAACGCCAGCATTGTCCCCATTGGAAGTCCGATCAACAAGCTGATCATGGTCGCCAGCCCGGAGACTTTTAGAGACAAAAGGGTTATTTCCCAAACATCCGGGTTATTAAAAATCATCCAATGTTACTCCATGGAAAATAAGTTACCGCGCACGAATGCGCGCGGCAACTTATTAATAAATCAGGCTGGATTACGGTAAACCCAGGTCAGCATCTATCCTGCCTGCATCAGGAGTGAAGAGCTGCTGCCCGAACTTAACTTTGCCATAATCCATGATGACAACCTGCCCGGGGAGTGAAACGACATAATTGGCAAAGGCGGTAGCCCCGTCCAGGTTGGTATTCGGCCATTTATCGTGGTTAACCACTATGACATGATAGGCATTCAAAAGAGCACTATCATTTTGGTATAACATCTCCAACTGCAGGTTTGCCATGCTGGCAAGAAAGGTGGCCTTGTCTGACAGGGTATAGGCAGCTTTCTCAGAAGCCACGGTCAGAGTGGCACCCATCCCTTGACCCGTTTCCACATACCAAGGCAGATCCTTGGGAGTGATGTTCGCCAATTTCCAAAGGGACAATTCCATGGCATTTGTTCCGGAGGCGTCGCCGCGGGAAATGAACTGGGTGCCGGATGCAGCGATCTTCTGGAATGCATCCGCTGCGGAAGTCGCAGAGGAGATGTCCGCGGGATCAGAGGACGGTCCAACGATAATATAATAATTGTGCATCACCAGCCGGCGGCTTGCACCAAAACCAGCATCCATGAATTTTCTTTCTGCAGCCGGAGAGTGTACAAGCAATACGTCAGCATTCCCCTGTTCACCAAGTTTAAGTGCGGCACCGGAACCAATTGCAACAACCTTGACAACGAACCCGGTCCGGGCTTCAAAATCCGGAATCAAGACATCCAAAAGACCGGAATCCTGTGTGCTGGTTGTTGTTGCCAGGATCATGTCAGGAATTGCGGGGACGGTGGCGGTGGGGATGTTGGTTGCAGTTGGGATGTTGGTTGCCGTGGGGGCGGGAGGTACAACGACAGTCGGTGTTGGTGTCGCTGCCGGTCCACAAGCGGAGATCAACAGGGTTATAAGGAATAATATGGAAAAAGGTGAAGATGTAAGGCGTTTCATGGTTCATTCTCCTATATTGGGATTTGTTCGCCTGTATGCATGGTTTCATACCCGGTCAGGGCTTCGATACCCCGGCGAAATTTACCGGTCTGGAGGGTATCCAGTAAGGGTGCCAGTGCGCGCGCCCGTTCGGATTCAAACACGAGGTCATAACGTTCATGGAAAAGGGGGATGAAGCCCAATCCAACCTGGTGGGCAGCTGCGCGCAAACCAATGGCTGCGTCAACTTTCCCGGTTCGGACAAGAGTGGCACATTCGGTGTGCGTATTAACGGATTTCGCGTAACCATGGATATTATCTATGAAGATGTGCTCAGCCTGTAACTGGCGGTCGAGCCATAAACGAGTCCCTGACCCAGGGTTACGATTGATAAGGATCACATCCCTTCTTGCCAAGTCTGCCAGGGAATGAATTGTTTTCGGATTACCCTCTGCGACCATTAATCCCTGTTCGCGGTAAGCCAGGGTAACCACTTTCATAGCCCTATCTGGAAAGAAATGGCGGATATAGGGCAGGTTGTATTCGCCGCTCACATCCAGGAGATGAGTGCCTGAAAAGCTGCACATGTTCTGGCGCAGGATCACCAATCCATCCAGGCTGCCCACCGGGAGGGTGAGGACCGTCAGGTGTTTGGACAGCTGCTTGGCAAGCATTTCCATCGCCAGGTCGTGGCTGCCCGAGAAGACAAGGACCGGACTTTTGGGATTTTCCGGCAAGATGATTTCCTGGAAAATGAATCCGCTGGCGCTGGCACGGTAGAACTTTTCAACAACACCCGATCTGACATGGGTTTCAACAAGTTCCACCAGCCCGGCCGTTTCCAATTTCTTGAGGTGGTGGCGTACCCGGGCTGGATGNNACTGCCAGCCTGCGGGGATCAGCCAGGAGTTTGAGTTGTTCGAATTTATGCAGGGATTGGATGGGGAGCATCGCCGTTAAATATTTCCTTAACGGCGATAAGTTTAGCAAACCAGGATGGTTTTGTCAATGGAAAACTTATTANNATTTTGTTTTTGACCGCTTTCATCGTTAATGAGGAAAGTGCTACAATATACGCGGATGGATTATCAGCAAATATGTTTCGCAAGACTGAGGAGAACGACAAATGAGTAAAAAGAGTGAAGACGACCTGCGCGACATTCTTGAAAATGCCGCCAGGGAAATATCAGCCATGTACCCCAACCCTCGAACCTGGCAGACATGGATGGTTTTTTTACTGGAGCGCCTTGAGGCACAAGCGATAACCAATCCAGCCTATACAGAATCCTTTAAAGAGATGATCATTTCCCTGCAGGATGAATTACGGAATCGGTTGAAGACAGGGGGATGGTAATCCAAAGCCAAATTTATCAACAATAGGTAAGACAGTCCTGTTAATGTAATTTGATCGTGGGAAAACCATATATTTTCCTTCGAGATCATTTCGTACCATTTTGACGCAAGGTTGAAAAAAAGGTGATGGGGGAAAAATCGCGCGGTCAAAAAAGCGACAATCAAAATTGGGACAAGACGTGGTCCAGCGTTGAATAATACCAAGGGAGAAAAGGAAACCCTGCGCCTAACATAGCCCGCGGTGGGTGGGATGCCCAACGCTGATTTCATCATCCGGGAGATCTTGATGGAACCGGGAGACATCTTTTTTTGGAAATATGGATGGATTGACAGGAACGAAAAATTGGGGAGGGGAAACCTACAGGGTGAAAGGACTGACCATGTTTTTTTACAGGGAACAAAACAAATCCTCCCCACCTGATCAAATTATAAATTTGATTGATTACTTTTCAGCTGGAGCCGCACAAAAAGACGGTAGTATCATGCTGCCGGGCTAAACGGGCTAGAAATTAGTCCCCGACCACAAATTTTGACCACCCCAAGTGCGTGACTTTTTATTATTAAAATGGGGATTTCCGTCTCTTGCGCGAAGTGGTGTAATATTGCACAATTGAAACAGTTGGATACAGGCATTTTTTGAAAAAATATCGCTTTTCCAGCCCCGGACGATCATGCCGGGGTGAGTTGTGATTTATTCAAACCTTCTATCCGCCGTTTGCCAAGTGAAAAAGGAGATCCCATGACAAAAAAGTTCGTCCCCATCAAGTTGAAGCTTGTACGCCCGGTCCCTTCCGATATTGACATTGCCCAGGCTTCGGATATCAAACCCATCATCCAGGTGGCCGAGGAAGTCGGCATATTGCCTGAGGAGTTGGAGTTTTATGGTCCATATAAGGCGAAGGTCAAGCTGGAAATCCTCGAACGTCTTAAGGACATACCGAACGGTAAATATGTCGACGTGACCGCGATCACTCCAACTCCGCTGGGAGAGGGAAAAACGACTACCACGTGTGGTGTCTCCCAGGCGCTTGGAGCACACCTGGGCAAGAAGGTTTTCACTGCCATCCGGCAACCCTCCCAGGGTCCGACCTTCGGAATCAAGGGGGGCGCCGCGGGGGGTGGGTATTCACAGATCATCCCAATGGAAGATTTCAACCTTCACCTTACAGGCGATATCCATGCCATCACTGCTGCCAACAACTTGTGCGCCGCAGCCATCGATGCCCGCATGTTTCATGAAGGCGAACAGGATGACGAGAAACTCTTCAATGCCCTCTGCCCTCCAGACAAGAAAGGCCAGCGTTCATTCTCGCCTTCCATGCTCCGACGATTGAAGAAACTGGGCATACCCAAGACCGACCCCAATAAATTGACACCCGAGGAGCGCAGCCGTTTCTCCCGCCTGGATATAGATCCGGATTCGATCACATGGAGGCGCTGCGTGGATACCAATGATCGATTCTTAAGGGAAATTGAAATCGGTCTTGGACCCGAAGAAAAGGGAAAAACCCGCCGGACCGGATATGACATCACTGTTGCCAGTGAGATCATGGCCATCCTGGCACTCACCACGGATCTACGCGACATGCGCGAACGACTCGGCCGGATGGTCATCGGTACTGATCGCAAGGGTGCTGCGGTCACCGCAGAGGACCTGGGAGTGTCAGGCGCGCTTACCGTCCTGATGAAGGATGCCATCAAGCCCAACCTGATGCAGACCCTTGAAGGGACTCCGGCCCTGGTACATGCCGGCCCATTTGCCAATATTGCCCATGGACAATCGTCCATCATCGCTGACCGGATCGCCTTGAAGTTGGTGGGTCCCGACGGGTATGTGATCACCGAATCAGGTTTTGGCGCAGATATCGGAATGGAGAAATTTTTCGACATCAAATGCCGCTATTCGGGTTTGATACCCCAAGTAGTGGTGCTGGTCGCCACGGTACGTGCCCTCAAGATGCACGGAGGCGGACCGAAGGTCGTGGCCGGCAAACCTTTGGCGCCTGAATACACCGATGAAAACCTTGACTTGCTGCGCAAAGGCACACCCAACATGGCACGTCATATCAAGAATGCCCTCAAGTACGGGGTAAACGTTGTTGTGGCGGTCAACTCCTTTGCCAACGACACCCCTGCCGAGGTGGAACTCGTTCGCAAGGCAGCGATCGAAGCCGGTGCCATGGATGCGGTCGTCTCCACTCACTGGATGGATGGTGGCGCGGGTGCGGTCAAACTGGCTGAGGCGGTAGTCAAGGCAGCAGAAAAACCCAGCAACTTCAAATTCCTGTATCCGCTGGAATTGACGATCAAGGAGAAACTGGAGACCATTTGCCGGGAGATATACGGCGCTGATGGAATCGAGATCATGCCGGCTGCCCAGGCTAAGATCGAGCTGTACACGAGGCTTGGTTTCGATAAACTGCCCCTATGCATGGCGAAAACCCACCTGTCCTTCACACACGATGCCTCCATCAAGGGCGCGCCCACCGGCTTCATCGTCCCGGTACGCGATATCCGCGCCTCGGTCGGGGCAGGCTTCCTGTACCCGCTGCTTGGTGAGATGAGAACCATGCCCGGGTTGCCCACCCGCCCGGTCTTTTACGATGTTGATTTGGACCTGGACACAGGTAAAGTGTTGGGTCTCTTCTAGCAGATACGGGCGGACTTGAAAGTCCGCCCGTATTTTTCGTTGAAATGATATATGAGAATTTCATGGTCTCTTCCCAACTCACGTAGGTGAGTAACAGCCCCATGGTGACAGGTGTTTAATACTAAGTGAATAAATTTCACCGGTTAGAAATAAATGGAACAAGATTTATCCACCCTTTGCATATCTACAACGATTAAAGCTCTGGAACGTCTGGATTTCTCCGCGCTTGAATTGACAGAAGCATGCCTTCGTCAAGTCGAGAGGCTCAACCCGGTGATCAATGCGTTTATCACCCCCACCCCCGAGCTTGCAGTTCAATCCGCCCTAAATGCAGATTCACACCTTTCCACCGGACACCCGCAGGATAACCCCGGGTTGCTCGGTATTCCAGTTGGGGTGAAAGAT
>DBFP01000002.1 GCA_002294405.1 Anaerolineales bacterium UBA877
ACTGTAAGGTTTTCCCCGGTGATGAGCACCCTTGGTTTCAACTGATAAGTCCCCGCGGAAAGTCCGGTCAGGTCCAATTGAACACTAACATCACTGATGGCCAGGGAATCAAGAACGGGCAGCGGTCCAGAAAGGATGACATCCACGGTTTGCGGAGAAAGATGTGCGAACAGCCCCTCCGTCAAACCGATCAGTTCCACGGGGCGATAGGTAACGAAACGGGTGCCCACCAGTGGCGTGATGCCCACTTTAACCGTCACCGTCTGTTCCCCGAGGAGGGTCACCCCGGGAGGAAGAGTAATTGCCAGGTGTTTTTCAATATCCGCCTTTGCGTTGCTGAGGTCGAGGGAAGAAGTTTCCACAAATCCGGGCATTGAATCGATGATATCTGAATTCGCGGAGTATACGGTCACGATGGGAGGAAAGGCAGCCACACTCGTCAGGCTGTATCCACTGGCCGGATTCCCGACTGTCATCACCTTGACCGCCAGATCGCGGTATCCACCCTGCTGGACAATGGGCAGGGAGATTTGGACTGTATTGGGAAGAACAGTCACCCCGCTGATCTCAATCCCTTTCACGTCCAGGGCATGCAGGGGGATCGAGGTGGTGATATTCTGGCGTGCATTGTTTATATCCAGGGTCGCCTGGATGTGGTCAATTTGGGAAACAAGGCTGTCTGCCCCTGTTATTACCACGACTTCAGGATTTAATGTTGGATTCCCCTTCAGGTAACCGATTCCAGGGTTTCCGGTGAGTTCAAGGTTTATCACCAGCGAGCGGGTTACTTGAGCCTCCAGGGTCAGTTCAAAGGACTGAGGGTTAACGGAGATGACGCGGACGAGTTGAGTGCCAATTTGTGTTTTTACATTTACCAAATGTTTCCCGGATCCCAGCCCGGATAGATCCACAATGGCTTTAATTGGAATCTCACCAGATCGCAAACTTTGCCAAATTAAGTGCGGAGCACGCAAGGTTATCTCTACCTCCCGTTGAACTGCATCGCCAGTTAGAATCAAACCTGGATCCTGCCCGATAAACTCGATCGGAACAGGTCGTGGAAATACCTGGGTTTCATCAGGATTCGCCGCAGTAACGGCCGTGATCCAAACGGCCAAGGCCAGGACAAAAGCCAGGAGGAAAGTTTGGATATTCTTCGCCAACCAACGTAACATGCGTCACTCATCCTTACGGGGGAACAGGTAAGGGAAATGCCGTTGAAAGAAATTTACCGGGCTGGATTTCCCCGGATTGTAAAAGGCAATCAAAATATTTTCAAGGCGTTCCACATCCAGCCGGCGGATGATATGCCCGGCGTGGGCAATGGAGATGGCACCTGTTTCTTCCGAAACGACCAATGCGATCGCATCCGTGACTTCAGATATTCCCAGGGCGGCGCGGTGACGGAGTCCCATCTGCCGTTCAGGAGTGCGGTTCAAAATGCCGCTGGCTGAGAGCGGCAGCACGCAGGCTGCAGCAACAATTTTTTTGCCGGAGATGATCACTGCCCCATCGTGCAGGGGGGTGTTCGGGTAGAAAGTCTGCATCAACATTTCAGGGGTGACATCCGAATGCAGGTTAACCCCACTTTGAACATATTGATCAAGATTATCAAAGCGTTGAAAAATGATCAATGCCCCGAGTTGCTTTGAGGACAGGCTGGCGGCAGCGGCAACCACAGCCTTGATCGTCAAGCGCATGGAATCGTCGGCGTTTTTTCCCGAACCCCGGAAAAAGGTTCCCGCCCTTCCGATCCGTTCCAGTGCCCGGCGGATCTCAGGAGCAAAAATAACCGGGATGGCGATCACCAGGGCGGGTAACGCAGTTCGAATCAACCATGAGAATGCCGGTAAATTTACCAGACTGGTTAAAAATGCCACCAGTACCAGAATAAGGATGATGCCGCGTAAAAGAATCACGGCCTGCGTATCGCGCACGAGATACAATACTCCAAAGAAAATCATCGTGACCAGCAGAATGTCGATTACACCGAGCAGGTCAAGGCGCTGAAAAATGAATAGCAGGTTATATAACAGGGTGTTCATAAAAATATTCGAACGGCTGATTTAGGTGCAAATGAATGGCAATCAGAGCAACACTGAACTCAAATCCCGGTCCCCGAATTGAAGAAAACCCAGATTAAATGGGTCGCAGGACGCGATCCTGACGCAGTTGTTTAAAGAGCAGTATGGTATTCGATGGCTGGGATTCAATGGCGGCATCCTGCCAGGCCTGGACACCCAGGTTTTGAGGTGTGCTACGGCTGTAGCCCATTTCTTTCCATGCATTTTCCTGGGCTGCCAATTGGGGCGGCAGAAAGACAAGAGAGGCTTCACACTGCAAATCATGTGAGGCGCGTTCCACTTCAACCACCAGAGCTTTTAGCGCCTGGGGGGTGGTAACGCCCTGGTCCAAATATAGCTCGGTTGTGCGCGCCACCAGGTTTTCGACCTGCCAGCCGGCCAAACCGACCAGTTTTTTATCAGCCATTAGAAGCAGGAATGCCCGGTCACCGAATGCAGCCATGACATCCTCTGCTGATATCGGGTGAGTCAAGCCGCGATGACGGGTAATGAATGCGGCAATACTCGCCGAGTCACGAGGCCGCCCGCGCTGGATCGCCAGGTCGCCGATCCCGCTGGCTGGCAGGACAAGTGGAGATGTATCTGTGACTGGCGAGATGGTTTTCCAGCCGGCTATTACCTGTTTCCATGTATCTTCGAACGAACCGACATTCTTGATGACCACCTTTGCCCGGGATAATTTTCCTTCCTGGTGTGACTGCGCCTTGATGCGCAAATTGGCTTCCTGTTCATTCATGCCGCGTTTATTGATCAACCGGGATTTCTGGAGCGATTCAGGAGCGTAAGTTGCCCAAATGGCGTCACATTTGGCGCCTAATTTCCCTTCCAATAATTTGATCGCCTCGATAACAATAACGTGCTGGCTGGCGCGCTTAATCATGAAGTCCACGGCTTGTCCGACCAGCGGGTGAACGATCTCTTCGAGATGAACGAGAGCATCCGGATCATTAAAAACCAGGCGTCCCAGTTTTTCCCGGTCGATTTCCCCCCTGGCATCCAGGATGAACCTGCCAAAAGTCTCCACGACCGGTTCATAACCCGGCGCGCCCATGGCGATGGCGCGATGAGAAAGGGCATCGGCATCAATGGTATATGCACCCAGGTGTTCCAACATTCGCCGGACAACGCTTTTTCCTGTTGCAATATTGCCGGTAAGACCGATAACATATTTGCCAGGCCAATTGCCCACAACTGCACCTCATGAGTTCAAGAAATTTACATTATCATTTTAGTCTTAGGCGAGCAGAATGTCAAAGGAATTTAGATGAAAAAAGCCCCCGGGTTTTTTCCACCGGGGGACTGGGTGTCAGCCTTATGGGGTTGCGGTTGCCGTTGGTTTGACCGTCGGCGCCGGGGTGACCAGGTTTATCGGGACGATAAGCAGTTGACCCGGGTAAATAATGGAAGCTGCTCCATCTTTCAGTGTGGTTTTATTCAACAGGACGATATTTGCCACGATACTATGGAAACTGGTGGCAATGCCGTTGAGGCTGTCGCCTGGCATGACGCGATAGGTTATCTTTGAACCGGGATTAAGACCGGTGGGAAGCAGCGTGGGCGTGGGAATGGGGTAATTGGGTGGTGGCAGAAGGATCGTTTGCCCTACAGTGATGAAACCGGTAACCGGATCAATCGTTGGATTCAACATGAAAATAATAATAAGCGCGTTCGGGGTATCGCCTAGCCCTTGTTTATCGATGATCGTACCGGGACCGGGACCGAGATACTCGTTTTCCTTCACCACGTAAGGATAAATTTCAGACGCTGGGGGTGTGGTTGTTATTGTGGGAGTGGATGTGATTGTCGCTGTTTCTGTTGGAGTGAAAGTATTGGTGGAGGTGGAGGTTACGGTGGGTGTAAAGGTCTTGGTGGGAAAGAGTGTCAAGCCTTCTCTGGGCAAGGATAACAGCACGATGATGATCCCCAGAACCACCAGCAAGATCGCTCCAATGCCCAGGATCAAGGGCAAGCGTTGTTTCCGGCGTTTGCGATATGAATCAATCGTATTTGTGATAGTCATAGGCATATCCCGTCCCTTTCTCGTACCGACAATCGCGAATTTTCCGGCGAGAGGATGCACCCTTATTCTACTGTAACTTAGTGGATTTTGCGAGCACGATAAAATGCGTATAGATTAACGACTGGGTTTCTTGTGCTTTTTAAGCCGAGCTTTCAGGAATGCGCCTGTATAAGACCCTGCGAATGCCAATACCTCTTCGGGAGTCCCCTCGGCGATCAGTTCACCCCCCCGGTCACCCCCCTCAGGGCCCAGGTCAATGATCCAATCAGAAACCTTGATAATTTCGAGGTTGTGCTCAATGATCAATACGCTGTTACCGGTATCAACCAGGCGTTGAAGTACTTCGATTAGCTTGTGAACATCCGCAGCGTGCAACCCGACGGAAGGTTCATCCAGGACATAAAGCGTCCGACCCGTGGCCCGGCGGGAAAGCTCCTTGGCCAGTTTGACGCGTTGCGCTTCACCACCCGATAATGTGGTCCCCGGTTGTCCAACCTTGATATAACCCAGGCCCACCTCCTGCAGGAGTTTAAGTTTATTCATCATGTGGGGGAAGGCGGAAAACTTCTCAAGCGCCTGGTCCACAGTCATATCCAGGATATCAGCGATGCTGTGACCTTTATAGTGGACCTGCAGGGTTTCCCGGTTGAAACGGCTGCCGTGACAGACATCACAAGGCACATAAATATCCGGTAAAAACTGCATCTCGATGCGTAATTCACCCTGTCCCTGGCAGGCCTCGCACCTTCCACCGTGGACATTGAATGAAAAGCGACCTGGTTTGTATCCCCGGACTTTACTCTCCGGCAATTCCGCAAATAGTTTTCGGATTTCCTCAAACAAGCTAGTGTAGGTACCCGGATTCGAACGCGGCGTACGCCCGATGGGTGACTGATCGATATTCACGATCTTATCGAGGTGCTCAATGCCGTCAATGCGTTCAAATTCCCCGGGCATGGTGTGGGCGCGGTTAAGTTTCGCAGCCAAGGCATTATATAAGACATCACTCATCAAGGACGATTTACCCGAGCCCGAGACTCCCGTGATGCATACAAATTTGCCCAGGGGAATTTTAACGGTGATATGTTTCAAATTATTGGCGCTTGCACCAATAATGGTCAGGCTTTTTCCATTGCCTGCGCGCCTATTCTTAGGTACGGGGACTTGCTTGCGACCGGACAGGTATGCTCCCGTCAACGACTTCGGGTTGGATATGATCTGGTCGGGCGTGCCCTGACCGATGATGTGTCCCCCGTGTACACCCGCCCCGGGACCCAGGTCGATGACCCAGTCGGCAGTGCGGATGGTATCGTCATCATGCTCGACCACCAAAACGGTGTTCCCAATATCCCGCAGCCCCTTCAGCGTGGTCAGCAATCGATCATTATCCCGCGGATGCAGACCGATGGAGGGCTCATCCAAAACATACAGCACTCCCACCAGCCGGGAACCAACCTGAGTCGCCAGGCGGATTCGTTGTGCTTCCCCTCCAGAAAGGGACCCCGCAGAACGGTGCAAAGTCAGGTACTCCAGTCCGACATTCACCAGGAAACCAAGACGCGAGACAATCTCTTTCAAGATGCGGTCTGAGATGGCTTTCTGGCGGGATGATAGAGGGGTACCGGGTCCAGCGAGGTGTCTGACCCATTCAAGCGACCGGAGGACCGGCCATTCGGTGATCTGAAGAATATTAATCCCATCCACTGTTACGGCCAGCGCTTCGGGTCGCAGGCGTTTACCCTGGCAGGTGGGGCAGGGGCGGTCACTCATATATTCCGAGATCTTCTCGCGGATATATTCCGAATTGGTCTCACGGTATCGCCGTTCCAGGTTGCCGATCACTCCCTCGAAGGCGGTGTCAAAGGTGGCCTGTCGTCCGTCGCGATTGTGATAGTGAAGCCGGACTTTTTCCCCCTTTGTCCCATGCAGCACCAGGTCCTGATGAACAGCAGGCAGGTCCTTGATGGGTGTGTTCATATCGATGTGATAATGCTGGGCCATAGCCTCGAGCATTTGCCAGTAATAGCCCGGATTACCGTCTTCGCGAACATTGTTCCATTCCATGGCGATGAGCGCACCGTCAGCCAGGGATTTCTCCGGATCGATCACCCGGTCGGGATCAATCTCCAGTTTATTCCCCAATCCCTGGCAATCTGGGCAGGCCCCGTGAGGGGTATTGAAGGAGAATGTACGCGGCTCTATCTCAGGGATGCTGATGCCATGTTCCGGGCAAGCCAGGTGCTCGGAGAAATGAATATCGCGATTCTCTCCGGCCTTTTCCGCCAATACCTGGATGGTGAGATATCCATCTCCGAACTTTAATGATGTCTCCACTGAATCTGTCAACCGGGAGATGTTGGCCATCTTTTCCGGTTCAGAGGCGGATGGTGAAATCACCAGGCGGTCGACAACCGCTTCTATTGTATGGATCTTGTAGCGATCGAGATTGATTTCTTCATCCAGGTTGAATACCATCCCATCAACCCTGACGCGTGCAAAACCCGCTTTGCGGATCTCCTCGAAGACTGCCTGGTAAGTACCCTTTCGGCCTCGAACCACCGGTGACAGGACGAGGATTCTGGTGCCCAGAGGCAGCGCTCCAACGGCATCCACGATTTCCTGTGCAGATTGTTTTACCACTTCCCGCCCGCAAATGGGGCAGTGAGGAATGCCAACACGCGCAAAAAGAAGGCGCAGGTAGTCATAGATTTCGGTAACTGTCCCGACAGTGGAGCGCGGGTTATGTGAGGTCCCTTTCTGGTCAATGGATACGGCGGGAGATAAACCTTCAATGTAATCCACATCCGGTTTCTGCATCTGGCCGAGGAACTGGCGGGCATAAGCGGACAAGGACTCAACATACCGCCGCTGCCCTTCAGCAAAGATGGTGTCAAAAGCCAGGGATGATTTGCCGGATCCGGAGAGACCGGTGATAACCACCAGTTTGTCGCGCGGGATCTCCACGGTGATATTCTTTAGATTGTGTTCGCGTGCACCAACCACGCGGATGACATCCGATGACATACGAACCTCATAATTTGGGAATAAAGCTATTATAGCACAAATGTTTTATGTATGACCCGGGCGGAGACCCGGCGACATGACATTATAGTGGAACTTCCAAAACCATGAGGGGTTTTAATATCAGTCAATATTTAATCCACCCATGCCAAGGAGGAAGACCATGATAAGAATCGTTACTGACGGAGCGGCAGATGTTGTCCCAGGATGGGAAAAGGAATATGACATTGATATTATTCCCATCAATATCCAGTTTGGGGAAAAAACCTATCTGCAAAATGTCGACCTGGATTCTGAAGGATTCTATAAACTTGTGGAAGAAACCAAAAAGATCCCCAAGACTTCACAACCCTCCCCGCATCAATTCATGGAATTTTACAAAAAGATCGCCAAACCTGGGGATACCATCCTATCTATTCACGTTACCAGCAAACTTTCTGGAACATATGCCTCTGCTGTTGCTGCTGCTGAAGAGTTGAAGAGCACATTCAAGGTTGTACCGTTCGATTCGACTGCAGGTTCGCTGGCGATCGGTTTCATGTGCCGGGAAGCGAGAAAGATGGACCTTGCCGGTAAAAGCGTCGAACAGATCATCAAATACCTGGAAGGAAAACGTGACCAAGTCAGGGTCATATTGACCCTGGACACGCTCGAATATGCCCGCATGAGTGGCCGCGTCGGCACCCTCTCCGCTGCACTAGCATCGCTGCTGAAGGTCAAACCTATTGCAGTTCTTAAAGATGGGTTGGTGCAAATGGTCGAAAAAGTGAGGACCCGCAAAGGAGCGCTAGATCGCATCCTCGAAATGGCCGTGGAAGAGGTTGGTACCAAACCAATTTACCTGGGGATCATTCATGCCCGTGACGTCGCTTCTGGAAATGCCTTATTGGCTGACGCAAAAACCCGACTGAATAGCAAGGATACTTTCCTTTCCGATCTGTCCATTTCCCTGGCGGCAAATTTCGGCCCGGGTACGGTTGGATTAGTGTTGTATCCGGTTGAATAAGGTTGCCCTTGTACTGAACCCCAGGCGGCATTTTGTGCCGCCTGGGGTTTTATTTCCAACTGGGTGGAGAATTCCAGTCATTTTTACAAATTTTTTTGAGATTTATATTCAGATTAATCCGCGAGATTGGCCCCCTGCAGGGTGGAGTCTTCATGTGTCAGGACATAAAAACTGCGCCCATTCTCATGTACGAAATCTGTGACCAGGTATCCAGCAGCGAAAGCCTCCTCGAAGACCTGACGCGTGTACGAACGCCATTCCAGTGCCAGGGAAAGGTCATTTGTTTTCAATGTTAAAAAATCCGACGGGATCTCAATTATGACCAGGGTTCCTGTTATCGAGGATTTATCCCCCGGTGGTCTGAGTGATATTCCCTTCCCGGTTTGCGTTTCGAGAACAGCAGCTTCAGCAGTGCGATAATGCTCCAGGGTGAGGGCAGGGCGCGGCCGACGACTGAGACGCCTTTCCACCCGCTTGGTATTAAGCCACCAATCCACTTGGAAGCGGTCGGAAGGCAGACCTGTATTCAAGTTATCGCGCATTTTCCCATACTCAGATCGAAGGTAGGTATTACAAACGGCACCCAGCCGGGTGATATTAAGATGCGCGTTGAGACCGAGTAGAGGATCGAAGGTCCAGGTGATGCGGTCGATGCCCTGGTTACGGACCAGCTGCCATTGGGCGCGCTTAAGACTGAACCCAATGCCTTTCCCATTCCATTCGGGAAGCACTCCCAGGATATGCGAGTGGTGTTTCAAGCGCGGCCCATCGGGTGTGGGGTAAAAAGCAGGGAATCCGAAAACTCCACCTACCAGCTTACCCCCTGCAAATGCACCGAGTGCCAATCCGCCATTGTGGACGACAGCCAGCAACAGGTGAGCCGGGATGACGTCGGTCTCAGACCCCGACCAGACCTGACGTTGAAGTGACTCGACAGCGGTCATTTCTTCTGCTGATTGCAGGAGTCGAATGGTCCATTCAGCCATTTCGGGTAAACAGCCTTCGGAAAAGGAGTCGATTCCAGGGAACATTGTGCAGATAATCAAGCCTGGAGGTTAACCTGGCAGGCATCAGCCCAAAAATTCTGGGGATGGTATCCAATGCGCAGGTCCGGTTAACCGCCAGGTAATCCAGCCAGAAAATTGAAGCCGGAAAACGGGGAATAATGGATTCCATGACAATTGTCAGGGCGCGCATCGATTGTGTGGGCCAATTTACCAGCAGACGGGGNNCTCGAAAGTCTGGTTCATTGTTTTGGCATTATCAAGCGACCAGATGAGACAGGTGACCAGGTCCTCGACCCAAAGAGGCTGCAGGAGTGTCTGCCCCTTGGATGGGAGGGGCAGGAATCCTGGTGCCGCGGTCAGCAACATTGCGAGACCCGTTGTAAATTCGTCACCAGGTCCAAACAGGATCGATCCACGCAGGATGGTATAAGGAACTCCTGATTTGCGGATGTATTCTTCAGCAATTCCCTTGGCTTTTAAAACTGGAAACCCTGCAGCACGGTCGGCACCCAAATGACTTAAATAGAAGAGGCGCCCAACACGAGCATCCGCTGCAGCCTCACAAAGGGAACGCGTACCTTCCATGTCAACCGCTTGAAGGTTGGCTCGCCCGCCTTCCCCTTCGCCGCCGACCAGGTGATAAATTGTTTCCACATTGCGCATGGCAGCACGCAGCCCCTGCACATCGCTCAGGCTGGTGACAGCCACCTCAACGGGGACACCGGTTGGAAGACGGGGGGTACTCGGAGACGGACGTAGCAGTATGCGGACCTGGTGGCCTGTTTCAACCAATTGACGGGTAAGCACCCGGCCAATGAAGCCGGTCCCTCCAGTAATGAGGATCACAGGGGAAGATTATAGCAGAGAGTGGTTGCAGGGGATCGTCCAGTCGACGAATTTATCCCAAAAGTACGCAAGGTGCATCCCTGCGAATCTAACGAAATTGCAATTTTGGATACCGCTTTGTTGAGGTAAACTAATAATACGGATATGAACTGGACATATTTTGTTTCCCTGGTGGTGTCTACGGCAGCCGCCCTTTATGTGTGTAAAGCAGCTTGGGATAGACGAAACGCTCCCGGGGCTCGTTCATTAATACTCCTTGGTGGGGCAACCGCCGTCTGGACATTGACCTATGCCATCCATTTTTTAGCGATTTCAGATCAAGCCCGTACTTTTTGGCTTACAGCCACTTCACTTGGGATCCTGAGCGCCCCAACTTTTTTCTTAATTTTCTCAATTCAATATTCCAACCGAGGCCCCTGGCTATCCAAACGAATTTTCATCCTGCTTGCCATAGAACCAGTACTGACCTTTATTTTGATAATCACTGATCCCTTGCACCAACTGTTTTTTGGCGGCATGCAAGCAACTGAAATGATTTTTACTGGCGGTCCGTGGTTCTGGATAAATATTTTATACACCTATGGGTTGATTTTCTTTGGAATGACCCTGCTCGTTCTAACTTTTTTACATACTTCTTCCCCACTGCGAGGTCAAGCAGCAGTCATCCTGATTGGTGCGGTGTTACCCCTGGTGATCAATATTGTTGAGATTGCAGGTTATGACATTTTCCCCGGTTTGGATCTTACCCCATTTGCTTTCACAGGGAGCTGCATCTGTTTTACCCTTGGATTTTTACGCTTCCGACTGCTGGATCTGGTACCGATTGCCCGGGATGTCTTGATTGAGAGCATGAATGACAGTGTAATGGTTTTGGATGTGCAAAACCGGGTTGTGGATCTAAATAAAAAAGCCCTGGAGATGATAGGAAAAACCAGGCAAATGGTCATTGGAGAATTGGCTGAAAATTTACACGTTAATTTCAATGTGATATCAAGGCATTTTCACGACTCATTAACCACCCGCCAGGAAATCATGATGGGGGATAAAGAAGTGCATTACTACGATCTTCGCATTACCCCCCTACATGACCGCAATGAACATTTCTCGGGCAGGTTGATCGTGGCCCGAGATAACACAGAACGTCATTTAATCGAGGACGCAGAACGTGAGCAGAAGGTTATGGCTGAGGCTTTCCGGGAAACCGCTGCAGCGTTGAACAGTTCCCACACCTTCGAAGATGTGCTTGACCGCATATTGGAAAATGTTGCACATATTGTCCCTTATGACAGGGCCAATTTTGTACTGCTTGATGAAAATGATACTGCACGGGTAATCCGAACAATTGGATATGGGAAACAATCGTTGTCCCAAAACCCAACTGAATTTACACCCAACGAGTACCCACAATTTCAATCAATGANNGGAGATGGGTCGGGCACTACTGGTTGCAGACACGCGAAAAATTAAAAGCATGCTCGCGATGGATGAATTGGATGGGATACATTCCTATGTCGGTGCCCCCCTGCATGTGAAAGGAAGGGTAATTGGTTTTTTGAACCTGAACAGCCTGACTTCAAATTTCTACACCCAGGCAGCTGCCGACCGATTGCAAAAATTCACCGACCAGGTGGCGATCGCCGTTGATAACGCGCGCTTGCTGGAAGATTCGCAGCAACTCGCAGACCAGTTATTCGCCCTGCTGGATATCGGCCAGGCGGTAACCTCGGGGTTGGAGATGGACACGCTGCTTAAGGCACTGCTGGATAAGTGCAAGCGTGTGTTACCCATCGAAGCTTTTTACATTGCCACCTACGATCATGAATCAGAGATGATCGGTTTCCCCCTCTTTTATGACAAGGGGGAGATCATCGAATTGCCCCCACAGAAAATCAATGAAAATCCGGGATTGACAGGGTATGTCATACAATCCCGGCAACTGCTTAACATCCCGGATGTTCTCTCGGAAGAGGCATCCCGAAAATACAAGGCTGTAGATTTTGGAGGTGAACCCAGCCGTTCATACGTCGGCGTCCCGCTAATGCTGGGCGACCGCGTGGTGGGTGTCATATCCATGCAGGCTTCTCAACCCAATGCATATCACCCAGATCAGATCCGTCTGTTGGAAACCATAGCCACGCAGACCGCGGGGGCCATAGAAAATGCCCGGTTGTTTGAAGAAGTGCGCCTGCGGGCTGAAGAGATGACCGCACTTTTTGACATCGGCATTACAGTCACCTCCGGCTTGGATATGGACCAGGTATTAAGGACATTATTGGAAAAATGCCGACAGGTCCTTCCCGTGGAGGCGTTCTATATCGCGATCCTGGAGCCGGATACCAGCATGATCCATCATCCCCTGGCTTACGATCGGGGTGAATACCTGCAGATCCCCCCCCGGGATATCAGGGCAAACCCCGGATTGAGCGGGCAGGTCATTAACAGCCGCAAAACCCTTTACATACCGGATATCACCTCACCGGATACGAGCACAAATGTCCAGGTTTTCAAGACCAGCGGGACGCCCACCCGGGCGTATGTGGGAGTCCCGATGATCGTGGGTGATCGAATCGTGGGAGTTATATCTATCCAGAGTTACACGTCGCATGCCTACGATCCCAATCAGATCCGCCTGCTTGAAACCATCGCCACACAGGCAGCAGTAGCCATTGAAAACAGCCGATTGTATGAAAAAGCCCAACAGGAAATAAAACAGCGCGAAAAGGCAGAAGACCGTTACCGGGCTCTTTTCGAGCAATCTCACGACGCAGTGTTTATTCTTGACATGCAAGGAAAACACATGGAAGTGAATCAACGTGCTGCCGATTTGCTTGGTTACACGGTGGACGAATTGACGAAACTGACTGCGATTGATATTTCAGCCCAGAAAACAGATAGTGAACAGAAACTCGGACTTTTACTGAAGGGCGAACATGTGCCTCTTTATGAACGGGAATTCATTAAAAAGAACGGAGAAAAGGTGACCGTCGAAATCAACGCGGAGTTGGTTTGTGATGAAGACGGAATTCCAATTCACATTCAGAGTGTCGCCAGGGATATTACGGAACGCAAGCAAAACGAATACAGTTTGCAGCAGGTCAATCAGAGGTTGCGGAACCAGTTATTGGAGATCGAGATGTTGCAGGCTCGCCTGCGTGATGAAGCCACCCGGGATTCCCTCACGGGTCTATTTAATCGCCGGTTCCTGGAAGAAACGCTGGCCCGGGAGTTTCATCAAGCAGAGCGGGAGAAAAGCACGGTCTGCTTGATCATGATGGATATCGATGGATTCAAGGCATTTAACGATAACTACGGTCATGATGCTGGCGATCTGCTCTTAAAAAAACTGGGAGAATTTCTGACTTCTGAAATCCGCTCTTCCGATGTTTCCTGCCGTTACGGTGGAGAGGAGTTTTTAATTGTTTTGCCCGGAACCCAGCTGCCAAAAGGCCATGAACGCGCCGAACATTTAAGGACGACATTTTTGTCACTGGATATTGAGCACCTGGGAGTAAAACTGAAGGCTACGTTATCCGTGGGGGTGGCGGCTTATCCGCGCCACGGAGATAGCTGGGAGAAGGTGGTACATGCAGCGGACCTGGCAATGTACGCTGCCAAGGGTGCCGGAAGAAATTGCACCCGGGATGCGAAATAAAAAACGCCAACCGGCGTTTTTTATTTCTTTTTTGACTCGGCCATCTCCTGCTTGACTGTCTTCAACAGACTTTCGGCTTTCAGTTCGTTCAGCGTATAACAGGGTGCTTCCAGGTGGTCGGCAAGTGCCTGGGCCAATCCCTGGTCGAAAGAGGCATGTTCCATATTTATCACCACGGTACGGTAGCCCCGGTCGGCGATCTGTTTTGCGAAACCGAAGGCCTCTTCCTGTGGCGGCAGGACCCCGATGGAAACATTTCCAGCACCATCCGTCAGGATGATGAGCAGCGGTTCCACATCGGGGTGGATCATTTGCTCTTGTGTAAGAACCTCATAGGTCATCAGCAAACCGGCGGAGAGGGGAGTCTTGCCTCCCACAGGGATATCCGACAGGGCACGTTGAGCCAAGGTGATGGAATTCGTCGGCGGCAGGATGAGCGTCGCACGGTCTTTCTGAAAAACAATCAACCCGACCCTATCCCGACGTTGATATGCGTCCGTCAACAAGGAAAGGATTGCACCTTTCGTAGCAGTCATGCGTTCAGCCACCGCCATGGACCAGGAGGCATCCACCAAAAACATGATCAAGTTGGCGGCCTTTTTTACGCGGACCTTGCGCTGCAGGTCGCTTTTTTGAATGGCAAATGCCACCTTCTTGCGTTGTTCGGCGCGGCGGTTTTGAAAAGGTGCCGCTGCTCGAATGGTGGCATCGAACGCCACATCATCCGTATTTCCATTTGCCGGACGGGATTGAATGTACCTCCCGCGTTTCCGCTCGGTATGTGTATGCGAGCGACGCCCGGAATGCTGACGGGTCAGTTTATCAAGCGGGGTGTCAAGTTTTCGAGGGTCAAATGTCTCTCCAACCTGGACCTTTTTTCCCCCGTCCCACCAGTGGGCATCCTGTGGTCCGAAAACAGTCTGCTGGGGGGATGGTTCTGCACCAGGCTGAAGGTCTGGATTTTCCTGCTCTGCGGCTTCAGTGATTACTTTTTTTTTACATCCTCGGATTCGGGTTCACTCTCACCAGGTTCGGCGGGTTCACCATCTGATGATGCTCCCTGTAACTGTTCAATGCGTTCCTGCAATTGCTCAGGCGAGATCTCGCTCTGGTGGAAAGGCCCGTGCTTGATCCGGTGGGGGAGAGCCAGTTCGGCAGCCAGGGCAATATCCCGATCGGTGATTGCGTTGCGCTCCTCGTAAGCTGCGTGTGCCCGGGCAGCCTTGAGGATGACCAGGTCTGCACGGTGACCATCCACATTCAAAGAGGCGGTCAATGCCGCGATTGAAAGAAGATCGCGGCGTGTGTAACTGACCTTGTCAACCAACATACGCGCCTGGGCAATAATGCGGCTGAGTTTCTCCTCATGCGGCTGCCAAAGTTTATGAAAAGCTTCCGCGTCAGATTCAAATGCGAGGTTGTTTTCGATGATGGTCACCCGGTCACGTGCATCCCGAATCCCGGTGATATCCACCGAGAGGGCGAAACGGTCGAGCAGTTGCGGACGCAAGTCCCCTTCTTCGGGGTTCATTGTGCCGACCAGGATGAAACGCGCTGGATGGGTGAAAGATATGCCTTCGCGTTCCACAATGTTCATGCCCATGGCGGCGGAATCGAGCAAAACATCCACCACATGGTCGTCGAGCAGGTTGACTTCATCAATGTACAAAAGACCGCGGTTGGCGGCTGCCAGCACGCCGGGTTCAAAATGGCGTTCACCCTTTTGAATGGCCTGTTCAATATCAAGGGTGCCCACCACACGGTCCTCGGTGGCCGAGACTGGCAGGTTGATGAAAGGAATGGGCTTTTCTTCGATGGGCAGCGGTTCACCGGAAGCGGCCCTCTCACGACACTCGGTACACCACGAAGCGGGTTGATCTGGGTCGCAGCCGAAACGGCAGCTTTGCACGGCGCGCACTTTTGGCAGGAGGGCTGCCAGCCCGCGCGCAGCTGTTGATTTGGCTGTACCGCGCTCGCCGCGAATTAACACGCCGCCGATACGGGGGTCAACGGCATTCAGAATCAGGGCGCGTCGCATGCGCGCCTGTCCGACGATGGCAGTGAAGGGATAAATGGTGGGCATGAATTACTCCGGCGAAATTATACTGCGATTCTAAAGATATAATTAAATATAGCATTGCAAAGGAGAACTCATGCCCGACCTAGCCCTACACCTGTCTGCTGAATTCAAACACAAAGTGACCGAAGTTGACACTGCTGCTCATTGGGGCAGCGGCGGCTTGCCTGTTTTCTCGACACCAGCCCTGGTTGGCCTGATGGAAAGCGCGGCTGTCATCGCATTGACCGGATCCCTGCCTGCCGGACAGACAACTGTGGGAGGGCATATAGATGTTCACCACCTCGCGGCGACACCGGTGGGGCTGACGGTCTGTGCCAGGGCGGAATTGATCAAAATCGAGGGACGGAAATTGGTCTTCAAGATTCAAGCCTGGGACGATAGGGAATTGATTGGCGAGGCTGACCACGACAGGTTTTTGGTTGACGAAACAAAATTCTTAAAGAAAACAGCCGAAAAGAGCCAGGGACAATAAAACAGGGATGGCGGAAAACCATCCCTGTTTAATACGGCTCACCCAACTAGTGGACCGTCAACACCACCGATCCAAGTGCCAGAATGGAGCCATCTGCCGCGCTGAGGTCTTTAAACTGGAAAATTACAAAACCGGTCACACCAGCGCTGCTCAGGTTGAAATTCCTGGTGAAAGTTCCCGGGGTGCCCATACCGGAAGAAGTGACCAACAGGGAGGATTCATTGATCTTTGTGCCATCCAGGAGATAGATACCGTAACTCAAGTTGTTCTCGAAAGGAGAGATGGAAACGCTGCCGTTGATTTTAAATGGATTGGTGACACCCAACCAATTTCCAGGATATGTGATATTGATATAGCGCTCGACACCCGTGGGACCAGAAGTCACCCTCATCAGCCAAAGCTTGTTACCCAGCAACCAGAATGAATGCGCCTGGGTTTGAGTGGGGCAGCATGCCGGGTCACTTGGTCCATGCACCGTCATATTCAAATGNNTGCTGCGTCGACCTTTTTATCTCCGTCCAGATCACCGTATGCATAAATATCCAACATCTGCACCGAATAATATGTCGCCCCGGACCCTTCAGAATAAAACCCATTATCCAGTTTTACGGTCTTCCCGTAGTATGGAGCATAATAGATGGCGTTACGCAAATTGTCCACCGAGAATTCAGGAACAGAAGATGGAACACTGGAAGGGCTGGGGGTTGGAGGTTGAGGCGTTTCACTTGAGGTGATTGTTGGAGCGGGCGTGTCGGTTATTGTCGGGAGAATTGTCTCGGTAAAGGTGGGGATGCTTGTGTCGGTCACTGATGTTGGAGGGATGGGTGTGTCGATGGCAAGTGTTGGAGGCACCAATGTGTCCGTAGGCAACACAGGCGGGGGATTGGTTGGATTGATCTGAACACTGCAGGCCAGCATCGCCAAAACCAGCACCATGGCAGGGAAAATTAATTTGCGATCCATTTCATTCTCCTTCATTTCTATCAGGAAGCCGAGAGATCCAGTATACATATTCTCGAAAAGTGGTTATGGGTTTAAGAGCAGCCAGGTACCACCATTGTCAGTGGTTTTATAAAGCTGAGAGTGACCGTTAGCATCCTGGGAGGAGAGCGCCCAACCGGTGAATTGGTCTGAGGGTCCGGGTACAAATAATAACTGTGCCAGGCGCCCGCTCAGGTCCAGGTTCGTGGCTATTCCTGCCCAATTTTTAGTCCCATCCAAAGTGAAATATAAGTCATTTTCACCATTCCAACTCCATCCATGCAAAGAATCAGCGAAGCTGTAAATACCAGGTATGATTACCTGGGGGCCATTCAGGGGATTTCCCGTCCAGGTGGTGCCCCCATCTTGTGTTGCATAGAAAGTGAAAATGGGGGAATTCGTCAAGTAAATCATCAATGGAAGAAATCCATCACCACCAAAAAAGGCGGGTTTCTGGGGCATGTATTGGTAGGCTGCATAACCTGCCGGCAAGGGAATGCCTTGCTGTTCCCAGGAGACTCCTCCATCATGGGTTACAAACAGATAAACATCCCCATCCATCGGACGTGTTCCCGTGACCCACCCGGTGTCAGCATCCATGAATTTCATTCCGTTTTTTATGCCACTCAGGGGGAGAGTGTTTGATGCATCCGGCCTGGTGGGATCGTCATTAAATACACTGAGCCAAGATGCTCCCCCGTCTGAAGACTGAAACATCTCGACCGATTGCGACCCTGCTCCCGCTCCCCGGTCTGCGAGGACACGACCGGTTTCAGCATCCAGGAACTGCATGCTGCCTCCTCCAAAGGGGGCAGAGTATGAAGTCCAGCTCTGCCCGCCATCGGTGGTACGATAAAGCATCCCGGTGAAAAAGTCTACGTTGGGTATCAACACCCAGGCGGTGTTAACGTCCAGGACGCTGAGGTTGGTGGAATAACCAATTCCAGTCAAGCCAGCAGGGGTGGCATTCAACCAGGTTGCACCGCCATCCACGGTCCGCAGGATCGACCCACCATCGTTGGATGCAATCGCCCAGCCATTGAGTGGATCCAAAAAGTCGATTTGAGTTATGTCTGGAGAGGGGGAAACTGGAAGATTCAACTGGGTTTGGGTCGGAATATTCCCGATCATGACACTTGGAGTGGGAAGATACCCAATGGTTGCAGTTGGGGGGGGAGTATTCGTAATGCTCGTTGGGATACTTGCAGCCGTCGGGACCTGCGAAGAAAGGGTACAAGCAAGCATGACGAAAACAAGCACAGAGATACCGATCTTCATCTTGGAAGGCATGGCTTATTCCTTAGGATATTTTTGTGAAAATGATAAAACCGAATATCAACACTTCCCGATACCCTGGAAAAGCTGGTGGTATCAAGAGTGCATCCCTTAATAGACGTTACAATGCCATGGAAGTTCCGCCGTGCTGATACCTTTTAGGTCAAGATTCGCCGATCCATTCGACCACGGTGGCTTCTCCCTGCCCCACACCAACGCAAAGGGTTGCCAACCCATAAAAAGGTCGTTCATGGGAAGGTGCGCGCCGTTTCATTTCATGGATGAGTGTGGTTAAAATTCTTGCCCCCGAACAGCCCAATGGGTGTCCAAGCGCAATTGCGCCTCCATTAACATTGGTAATTTCCAGGTCCAGTTGTAATTCTTCGATCACAGCAAGAGACTGGACCGCAAAAGCTTCATTCAATTCTATCAGGCCAATATCCTGCAGTGATATACCAGCACGTTCGAGAGCTTTTTTTACAGCAGGTACGGGACCCAGGCCCATCGTCCGCGGGGGGACCCCTGCAGCAGCAGAGGAAAGAATCCGAACCATGGGTTTCAGACCAAGCGCCTGCGCCTTTTCAATGCTCATCACAAGGAGGGCTGCCGCACCGTCGTTCAAACCGGAGGAATTCCCTGCCGTGACTGTTCCCCCCTCTTTTCGGAAAGCGGGTTTTAATTTTCCAAGAGTCTCAAGGGTTGTATCCCTGCGGGGGCGTTCGTCGGTATCCACCACCTTCGCATCCCCTTTTCGCTGGGGAATGATCACCGGGAGGATTTCGTCCCTGAATTTTTCCGAGTCAATTGCAGCAATGGCACGCTGGTGGGATAAAACGGAAAACTCGTCCTGCTTTTGGCGGGAGATATGAGGTTTTAACTGGGCAATATTTTCTGCGGTTTCCCCCATTTGTTCGGTGCCGTATTTCTCCTGCATGATGGGATTGGGGTAGCGCCAACCCAGGGCGGTATCATAGGCGATCAAGTTCCCGAAGGGGAATCCTGCTTCAGCCTTGGGTAGGGAATATGGAGCCCGGCTCATGGATTCCACCCCCCCGGCAATGAAAACGTCCCCTTCTCCTGCCTTGATGGCACGCGCAGCCTGGTTGACGGCATTCAACCCAGAGGCACACAACCGGTTGATGGTGACCCCCGCCACTTCGACCGGCATTCCAGCCAGCAGGAGCGCCATACGCGCCACGTTGCGGTTATCTTCCCCCGCCTGGTTGGCACACCCCAGATAAACTTCTTCCACCAATGCTGGGTCCAGGTGGTTGCGTTCCAAAAGTGCTTTAAGGACACTGGCCGCCAGGTCATCAGGGCGGACGGCAGAAAGCGAACCCCCCAGCGCCCCGATTGGTGTGCGGATGGAGTCGATGATGACCGGTATTGACATGGAACCTCCTGGGAAACAGGCTGGGCTTATTCCTTCGGCGCCAAGGGAATGGTCGGCGATTTGATATCCAACTTGCCCACGAAGCGCACCCGCTGGGTGTTAATCAGGATGGCCTCCTGATGAATTCTATCTTCCGGGTTGGCTTCCAGGCGAATGGTCGCCTGGGTTATGGGAAGGAAGGCGTCTGGAGAATTAACCAACACGACCCTGAAATCTGGATTGGGTTGGGTGTGAAGGATGCCGCGGACTTCCATGCCATCCAGGATGAGGAAAACCTCATACTTCTCTTTCTTAATATATCCAAAAAACCGGGTTGGGGTCGCAATGACTTTCTGCGGTGGTTCATAGATCACCACGATTCCAGACTTGGGAACCACGGCTGTTTGCATGATATGCAAATCTTGGGTGGGGTTATCCAGCCGGGCAATCGTCACATTGCGCAAGGCGATCATGGTTTCAACCCGCTCATTAATATGATCGGAGAGGCGCTTGTCTTTCAACACCAGTTCGCCGGTGATGGAATGACGGTTTGTGAAGATGACGACCTGGTAATCGATTGAACTTTCATTCATATGTGAATATTCTCCGATGCAGTCAACATGAGCATTATGAAATAAGGGTATAGGCGAAGTTCATTCTACCCACCTTGGAGATCATTGTCAACAGGGGTCAACCTTTATCACAAAATAAATCCGATGGTTCTTTCCAACAGACGGAAATGTGGAGTAATTACAAATATCCAAATATTAACAAGTCCCCGGGCGGCAATTCAGGGTGCGAATTTTCGGATTTCTCCGCAGGGATATATTTGTCAAGATCAGGGGAATTTTAATGCCATCCCTTGAACCCGACTTCCAATTATTATCCAAGAGCCTTGAAATGAGAGGAAGATTGTACTGTTTCTAAATGACGCAATGCACTACCCTGCAACATGAGGAAACGCCATAATAAGCACATCTAATTTTCGACTATAATTGTCCTAATTTATAAATGAGGAGGCCGGGTCCATGCCTGCCAAAGGTTGGATAGAAGTCAATGAACTCCACTGCAAAGGCTGTGAGTTATGCATTTCTGCCTGCCCGCCAAAAGTCTTGGAATTGGACAACGAAAAAATCACCTCCAAAGGTTACCACCCAACGCATATATTCAAGGATGGCTGCACGGGATGTGCCATTTGCGCCCTGGTTTGTCCGGATGCGGCGATCACAGTTTATCGTGAAGTGACCAAAACAACTGCCCAGGCGGCAAAGGCAGGTGATTGAAATGCCCCGGGAAATGTGGAAAGGTAACGAGGCTATCGGCGAAGCAGCCGTACGTTCTGGAGTGGAAGCCTATTTCGGATACCCCATCACTCCACAAAACGAGATACTAGAATATCTCTCCCATCGAATGCCCGAGTTGGGACGCGCATTTGTCCAGGCAGAAAGCGAACCAGCGGCGATCAATATGGTTTATGGGGCGGCATGTACGGGAGCACGGGTGATGACTTCATCCTCCAGCCCGGGTATCAGCCTGATGCAGGAAGGACTATCTTATATCGCCGGGACCGAGGTGCCAATGGTGCTAGTGAGTGTAATGCGGGGCGGACCCGGTCTGGGGAATATCGCTCCTTCACAGGGGGATTACAACCAGATATGCAAGGGTGGCGGTCATGGAGATTACCATCCCATCGTGTTGGCTCCCGCCTCGATCCAGGAAGCGGTGGATTTGATGCCCGTTGCCTTTGAAATATCCCATAAATACAAGAATATTTGTGTCATCCTGATCGACGGATCCATAGGACAGATGATGGAACCGATCCAGCTGCCCGAGATGCAGCCGGTGTCACGGAAAGTGTACGATTGGGCTGTGAGCGGTGCCATGGGGCGCGAACGCCACGTGCTGAGTTCCATTTACCTCGACGTGCCAACCGAAGAAAGAACCAACCTTAGAATCCTCGGCCGCTGGCGCGAGGCTCAAACCAATGAAATCCGGTACAAAGAGTATTACCTGGAGGATGCTGAATACATTCTCATCGGTTTTGGAACCGCAGGACGGATCGCGCTATCCGCGGTGCGTATTGCACGGTCCCTGGGAATTAAAGTTGGATTATTCCGCCCCATCAGTGTTAATCCCTTTCCCTACAAGCGGGTGGAGGAATTGAGCAAACGGGCAAAATCCATCCTTGTAGTGGAAATGAACACCGGGCAGATGCTCAAAGATGTTGAGTCAGCAATCATGAAAAGGGTTCCCATTCGCTTTTATGGGCGACTGGGAGGCGTGATGCCATTCCCTGATGAATTTGTAATGGAAATGCAGGAAATGATCAAGAATCCTGGTAAACCGGAAGATGATCCTGCCGACCTGTGGTATCAACGGATGATGGCACGGTGAGATGAGAGGTATCCATGGCTGTAACTGTTATTAATCCCGAAAACCTGGTCTATGCCCGTCCCAAAGGATTAACCGGCACCCCCACTCACTATTGTCCTGGATGTACACACGGTACCGCTCATCGGCTGGTGGCTGAGGTGCTTGAGGAAATGAACATCCTGGATAAAACTATCGGTGTGGCACCCGTTGGATGCGCAGTTTTTGCTTACAACTATATAAATACTGATTTCGTTGAGGCAGCCCACGGTCGCGCCCCGGCAATGGCAACCGGCATAAAGCGCGTCCTGCCGGACCGGATTGTATTCACCTACCAGGGAGATGGGGACCTGGCGTCGATTGGCATGGCTGAAACTGTCCATGCAGCCGCGCGCGGTGAAAACATTACCGTCATCTTCATAAATAACGCTATTTATGGGATGACCGGCGGACAGATGGCTCCCACCACTCTTCCCGGAATGAAAACCACCTCTTCACCCAACGGCCGGGATGTGGAAACCCAGGGGTATCCCATCCGCCTCTCCGAGATGCTTGCCACGCTGGATGGCACCGGGTACGTTGTCCGCCGCAGTCTGCACGATCCGAAGAATATCCGCCTTGCCAAGAAAGCCATCCGTCTCGCCTTCGAAACGCAGGTGCACGGTTTGGGTTTCTCGATGGTGGAACTGCTGTCCACCTGTAATACTGGTTGGGGAGTAACTCCAGTAGAGTCACTCAAATGGCTGGAAGAACATATGCTCCCGGCTTTCCCGCTGGGCGACTATAAAATTGCACCTTCCGTGGCAGCGCTAAAATTTTGATTTGTTATTATTGATCAGCCTGGTAAATGGAGAACCACAATGCAAACTGAAGTGTTACTGGCTGGTTTTGGCGGACAGGGTGTCATGTTCGCCGGCCAGGTGCTTTCTTATGCAGCAATGGATACCGGCAAGGAAGTGACCTGGATCCCATCGTATGGCCCCGAAATGCGCGGGGGAACTGCCAATTGCACCGTGGTCATCGCGGACGAAGAAATTGGATCTCCGCTTGTGCAGAATCCACCCGCGGTCATCGTAATGAACCTTCCCTCATTGGATAAGTATGAACCGATGGTAAAACCAGGCGGAGTACTGGTTGTCAATTCATCCATGGTGGATCGTGATGTGAGCCGCAACGACATTACGTGGGTCTCCCTCCCCTGCAATGAGATTGCCGAGGAAGCTGGTGACCGACGTATGGCCAATATTGTCGCCACCGGTGCATTGCTCGCCCTATTGCCCGTATTGTCATTGGCTGATATCGAGGCTGCACTGAAGGCGCATATGCCCGGCCGGCATAAAGCCTTGCTGCCGAAAAACGTTGATGCATTGAACCGGGGGGCAGATTTTTCAAACTTGCATGCTCATAAAGCGAAGTTACCAGGAGGGTAACAATTAACAAATAGATTAACAACTAAAAAACGGAGGCTGTAAATTTACAGCCTCCGTGTCATTCATTGATATTTCCCTCATGCCATGTTCATTGATTTTTGTTACCTGTTACCGCCTGGCGCCCAGAAATGAATGCCATGCGATTGAGTTCCACGTGCTGGGGGGGAACGCGCCCGGTGATGACCTTCAACCATGCCTCGGGGGGGATTTCCCCAACATCCAGTATGCCATTTTCAAGCAGCGCAGAAAGCGCTCCCACCAGGACCACATTGGTAACCTTCACATTTCCCAATTCCCCGGCAATCTTTTCTCCATTAATATATGCTACATTAGAGGTAAGTTGGGAGAAGACCTGGCGTAAACTATCGTCGGTTGGATAGGTTTGTTCACCAGAGATGACACCAAGGGGTAGGATGGCTTGCATATTGATCAATGCCATCGCTCCGGGACGCATCCATTTCACGCTGCGCAGGGCTTCCAGTTTTTCAAATGCCAGGAGAACATCCACCTCTCCAAGCCCGATGAGGGGGGAAAATATTTCCCTTCCCCAACGAACATGACTGGTCACACTCCCCCCTCGCTGCGACATTCCATGCACCTCTGCCTGCTTGGCATGAAATCCTGCCGCAAGACCCACATTTACCAATACATCGCTGGCCAGGATCGTCCCCTGCCCTCCAACCCCTGCCAGAAGGAAGTTAACCTGGGTTTTCATGATTCGTTGATCTCGACCAAGGCATGGCGAAAGGGGATTGCTGCTCGAGGACAGATTTGAGCGCAAACCTCACATCCGGTACAGCCTGTGGGGTCGATCAAAGCCTTTGGACGTTGAGTTGCCTGGTCCAATTGTTCGCTCTTTAGAATGGCCGGACAACCAATGCGGAAGCAGAATGTACAGCCGTTGCACTTATCTTCCAACACCTCAAGTGGAATCCAGCGTTTTCGCACATCTGGCAGCAACACGCAAGGTTCCACTACAATTAATACGGACGGCTCTTCCAATTTCACAAACGTCTTAAGAGCTTTTTCGATGGCTTTAACATCATATCCGGCAACTGTTTGCACATTTCGAACACCCAAAGATCGCACAAGCAGTTCGAGCTCAACCTGGACCGTTTCCTGCCCAAGAAGGGTGCGACCAGTCCCGGGGTTTTGCTGGTGACCGGTCATTCCTGTTATGCGGTTGTCAAGGATGATGGTTGTAACCGGGCTCTGGTTATATACAACATTCACCAACGCAGGGATGCCAGTGTGGAAAAAAGTTGAATCCCCTATCACTGCAACATGATGCTCCGGGCTCCCGGATTTTGCCGCCCCGTGCGCCACGCCGATCCCGGCTCCCATGCAGCCGCAAGTGTGGATCGCGCTCAGCGGCGGGTTCAACGCCAAAGTGTAGCACCCGATGTCTCCATTGACCGGAACTTTGAGTTTGTTCAAAATAAAAAAGGTGGGACGGTGAGGACATCCGGAACATAATACCGGGGGTCTTCCTGGCAGGGAATTTGGTACCAGTTCCATCAGTGGGATATGCGCTGATTCAGGCAACAAGCCTGACTTGATGGCTGCTTCCCTCACGATCCCGGGGTCAAACTCCCCATTGATCGGGAAGATGCTTTTCCCTTCCACCTCAATTCCCATCAAGCGCACCCCTTCTTCAAGGAATGGATCGAGTTCCTCGATGATGACCAGCCGGTTAACAGATTCTGCGAATTCCCGGATCAACCGTTCCGGAAGGGGCCAGGTCATTCCCAGGCGAAGGATGGAGGCCCCGGGAAATATTTCTTTAGCATATTGGTATGCGACTCCACAGGTGATGATCCCCAGAGCCTGATCTCCCGGCTCAACGCGGTTGTAAGGGAAGGTTTCAGAAAACCTGGCAATGTCAAGGATTCGCTGCTCGATGATCGGGTGGCGCTTGGCGGCGTTGCCCGGGACCATGACATATTTCCCCGGATTGCGCGGAAAAGGTTTTTGTTCGAAGTTGGAGACTGCCTTTTCCCCCAATTCCACAGCACTGGTGGAGTGGCAGATGCGGGTGGTCAAACGCAGCAGGACCGGTGTGTCGAAGCGTTCGCTTAGTTCAAAAGCCGTGCTGACCATATCCTTCGCTTCCTGGCTGTCCGAGGGTTCAAGGCATGGCACACGCCCGAATTTGGCAAAAACACGGTTATCCTGTTCGTTCTGGCTGGAATGCATTCCAGGGTCGTCTGCGGTGACGATGACCAGGCCCCTCTCTGTGCCAGTCATAGAAGCATACATGAATGAATCAGCAGCCACGTTCAACCCAACGTGCTTCATAATCGCCATTCCACGATGTCCGGCATAGGCTGCCCCAATGGCAACATCCACGGCTACTTTTTCGTTGGATGCCCATTCAGCGTAAACATTGGGGAAAAGGGCAAAGTTTTCCAGGATCTCCGTGCTTGGCGTGCCAGGATATGCAGATGCCACCTGCACGCCTGCCTCCCACATTCCCCGGGCGACAGCTTCGTTACCGGAGAGCATTTTGATCATGCTTTTGTCTCCATTTGCGAATATATGAAAAGATCGGATATGCCAATTTATTGTAATTCATATCCCATGGCAGGGTACATGCATTTCTTCCCTGGAAGCAGTAATATTCAACACTCCCGGTGATTTCAGGGATAACAGGTTCAAATCGTCCATGAAAACCCGCGGTTACAGACTTATTATCGGCGAAAATGGTTAAATTTGACGCCATAGGATGCAAGGGGAAGAAATGGAGACCTTGAGGGTATAATCCAAGGTATGAATTTCCTTATCACCGGTGCGGCTGGTTTCCTCGGTTCATCCATTGCCAATCAACTTGCCCGTGAGGGTCACCAAGTACGGGGTATCGATGACCTATCCACCGGAGACCCGCAAGCACTTTCAGCGGATGTCCATTTTACTCGCGGAGATGTGAATGACCGTCCCAAGCTGTGGACCCTGCTCCAGGAAGTGGATTGCGTTTATCACCTGGCAGCTCGGGTATCTGTGCCGGAATCCATCCTGTACCCGCGGGAATACAATGCAGTAAATGTCGGCGGGACAGTGAGCCTGATGGAAGCAATGCGGGATGTGGGTGTAAAGCGGGTAGTCTTTGCATCTTCAGGGGCAATTTACGGCAACCAGGATATCCAACCATTAATGGAGGGACAAACCCCGCGTCCGGCTTCGCCTTACGCGGTCTCGAAACTTGCAGCAGAATATTATATTCGCACCATTGGAAGCCTTTGGGGGATTGAGACTGTCTGCCTGAGAATATTCAATGCCTACGGTCCCGGTCAACATATGCCAGCCTCAAACCCACCTGTCGTGCCGTATTTCCTTCGGCAGGCAGTGAGAAATGGTACGCTTGTCATCAACGGAGATGGCAACCAGACCAGGGATTACGTTTATGTAGACGATGTCGTGTCAGCAATGGTAGCCGCGGCAACAGCCCCCAATCTCAATGGCATGGTTATTAATATTGGTTCCGGGGAAGAGACGAGCATCCGTTCGCTGGCGAACCTGGTACTCAAAGTCACCGGCAGCCAGACGAACACAATTTATAATGCCCAGACCTCCGGCGGAGTTTCACGTCTTTGTGCAAACATTTCCCTGGCAGCCCAAAAATTAAATTATGCTCCCTCCGTATCTCTTGAGGACGGATTGCGTTTGTGTTTACAAATGGATGTACGTTATAAGGTAACCAAAGAATTAACTCCGAAACGAACGAAATAATCAGCCTTTTCGAATCGATATTATTTTGTGAATATCCTGCCCTACGAATTCTATGATCGCCCGACGGTGACCGTTGCCAAGGACCTGCTCGGTGCCCGGCTGGTAAGAGTGACGGACTCAATGCGTCTCTCAGGAATCATTCTCGAGGCTGAAGCATATGTAGGTGAAGAAGACTTGGGGTGCCATGCCAAATCCGGGAAGACGGCACGAAATTCAGCCATGTATGGTCCCCCCGGACATGCCTATGTTTACTTCACTTATGGACAGCATTGGATGTTGAATGCCGTAACAGAACGCGAAGGGTTTCCAGCCGCGGTATTAATTCGGGCGATAGAACCAGATGAAGGGGCAAGCATCATTTCAGCCAGGCGTCAGGGACGTGATACCCACGGACCCGCTAAATTAACCAGCGCATTGGATATTGATGGCGGGTTAAATAATGCTGACCTGTGTGACCCGCGTTCGGGTTTGTGGATCGAAATTGGAATCCCGGTTGACCCGGATGATATAATCAGTCGCCCACGGGTAGGGTTGAATACCGTCCCCGAGCCGTGGATTTCAAAACTTTGGGGTTTTCATATTAAATGGAATATGAAAAAGTAACATCCCATTTGGTGGAGAGGTATGTTTAAACGCAACAACCAGCCAACCCCCGCAGGTACGGTGCAAACCGTCGAACGAATCACATCCGTGCTCGGAGCGGGTGTTATTTGGCAGGGAAGCATTGTTGGTTCGGGGGGTGTACGCATCGAGGGGAGTTTTGAGGGGCAAATTGCCTTGAAAGGTCTGCTTGTTGTGGGTGAAACGGGAAAGGTAACCTGCGAAAACGTCACGGCAGCCAATGTCATTGTGGCGGGAGTAATCAAAGGCAACATTACCGCTCAGAAAGTGGAAATCCGTTCAAGTGGTCGGGTTTGGGGAAATATTGTCACAACGGCTTTCGCCACCGAAGAAGGTGCCTTTTTACGCGGCCAGATTAGGATGGAAGATGCAGTGGATCTGGGGATGGATTCTGTGACCGATACACCGACTGCCGTGGAACCAAATCCGCAAGCCTAGGGTTGACTCACTGTGGACAAGAAAAGAAATATTGAATTTGACATGTCAAGCCCTGACCTTACGGAGGCTGAACGCAAGGCAGTCATGGACGTGCTTAATACTCCCATTCTCAGCATGGGACCGCATCTCCAGGCGTTTGAGAAGGCTTTTACTGACTATACCGGCTTGGGATACGCTGTAGGGGTTAATTCCGGGACTGCCGGATTGCATCTATGTGTGCGATCTGCAGGCATTGGTCCCGGAGATGTAGTTCTCACCACCCCCTTCTCATTCGTTGCATCAACCAACGTTTTGCTTTTCGAGAATGCCGTCCCAGTTTTTGTGGATGTGGATCCGCAAAGCGGAAATATTAACCCGAAATTGCTCGCTGAAGCTGCCGCAGATCTTCATTCGGGAGGTGAAAGGGCTCAAAAATGGCTGCCGCGAAAGGGATCGGCTTCCCGGCGTTCCTTAAAGGCCATCCTGGGAGTCGATGTTTTTGGACAACCGGCTGATTGGGATCCGATTCGTAAAATCTCAGACGAGTTTGGACTGAAAGTCATTGAGGATTCATGCGAGGCACTGGGTGCCGGGTACAAGAACCGAAAAGTGGGCTCACTGGGTGATTATGGGGTATTTGCATTTTACCCAAATAAGCAGGTTACAACCGGTGAAGGCGGCGTTATTGTAACCAATGATGGAAAGGCTGCTGACTTGATGTTGGCCCTGCGCAACCAGGGTCGAGCTCCTGGAGACACATGGCTTTCCCATACCTACCTGGGCTACAACTACCGCCTGGACGAGATGTCGGCTGCTTTAGGCGAAGTCCAGATGCACCGGCTGGAAGAACTTTTACGAAAGCGGGAAAAAGTGGCAGACTGGTATGATGAGCGACTGGCTGAAATTCCAGGCGTGGAAATCCCGATGATCGAGAAGTTTACCACCCGGAAGACCTGGTTCGTCTATGTTGTTCGCTTTGACCCGGCAATTGACCGGGATGCCATTGCCAGGCGTCTTGAAAAGATGGGTGTCCCGGTTCGGCCGTATTTCCTCCCCATTCACCTGCAGCCATACATGGTCGATCGATTTGGATACCGTCCCGGTGATTTTCCTGTTACCGAAGACCTGGGACGTCGCGGGCTGGCGCTGCCATTTTCAGGAGTTATGACGGAAGACCAGGTTGATCGTATCTGCAGGAACCTGAGGAATGTTTTGGAACCAACCAAATAGGTCATGATGGATTTTCCACCTCCGCATCGTGGATTAACCTTGCAGGTATTGTTTATCATTTTGTTGACCCTCCTGTCAGCAACCTTCATCGTACTCGCTTCGCAGCAACCCATCGGATTGCGCTTCACCATATATGTTTTAATAGCGGGATTTAGTTTCTTTCCCCTGCCTTTTTTAACCTATTGGTTGTACTCCCTGAACCGTGCCAACTATAATCTTGATCGGGAAACGCTGACCCTCACCTGGGGATTGCGAATGGAAAAGATTCCGGTGTCAGAAATTGAGTGGGTACGTCCCGTGCAAGCCATGGAAACGAAAATCCATTTGCCCTTCCTTCACCCACCAGGAGCTATAACGGGTACCCGGCATCACCGGGATTTCGGAACAATAGAGTTTCTTGCCTCAGACAGGAATGCACTGCTCGTGGTTGCCACTTCCAGGCAGACATATGTAATTTCACCGCAGGATGCCATCGGATTCATGCAGAATATCCAGCGAGTTATTGAACAGGGCAGTCTTTCCCCTGCAGCGCCGCAATCGTTATATCCAACTTTTATCGTTGGACAGGCATGGGAAAGCAAGCTGACCCGGTATTTCTGGCTATCTGGATTGTTTCTCAATATTGGCTTATTGATCTGGGTAACCCTGCTTATTCCAACGTTGGAAACCATACCGCTTGGATTTTTACCTTCCGGATATGCTGGCGATCCAGTCCCAGGAGCAGGCTTGATCTTGCTGCCAATTATCAGCCTATTAATCTATATGACTAGCTGGGTGGCGGGATTATCCTTTTACCGTCATCCAGACAAACGTCCCTTGGGACATATCGTCTGGGCGGGCAGTGTACTTTCCACCCTGCTTTTCCTGGTAGCAGTGATGTTTATCGTTATCACTCCCATATAAACCGGGATTTGCAGACCCTGCCAATCCAACTCTTGATATATGCTATTAAAACTCCTGGTTGGTATCCTATTTGCTTTTTTGATCGCCTATACCGCCTATCGCGCCCATAGCCTGAGCATATCAGGCGCATGGGGGGCTTTGCTGGAAGGGACGATCATATTTGGACTCGGTGGGTGGAAATGGGCTGTTCTATTATTGGCGTTTTTTATTTCTTCGAGCCTCTTGACAAAACTATTTAACAAAAAGAAAACTTCCCTAAATGAGAAATTTGATAAGGGCGGAGTTCGCGATATCGGACAGGTGCTCGCCAACGGCTCAATTGCCTCGAT